>CAZKOQ010000180.1:0-6904 GCA_964554425.1 uncultured Pirellulales bacterium
GTGATGGCCTTGATGAAGTCCTGCATTCCCCCTCGCATATTGACGTTATTGGCCAGAATCAGTCCGCCCGGACGCACAAGTGGTAAGAGCTTATTAAGGTAGTCGATGTAGCCCTCTTTGTCGGCGTCAATGAAAAGGACGTCAATCGGCTCTTTAAGATTCTTGACCATCTCATGGGCGTCACCTTCGACGAGTGTGACGAGCTTATCGACGCCGGCCCGCTTGAAGTTCTCACGGGCAAGCGACGCTCGCGTGGCGTCAATCTCATGAGTGGTCAGTTTTCCGCCGGTAGTCTGTAAGGCCAAACAGAGCCAGATGCCGGAGTATCCGTTGCTGGTTCCAATCTCGACAACGTTCTTGGCGCCGTTCGTTTCCGCCAGTAATCGCAGCATCCTGCCGTCTTCTCGTGGGACGTTCATCATCCCTCCTCGCTGGTTTTTATCCATATCGTCAAGGACGCTTATGATTTTCTTCTCTGTTTCTGTCTTCGCCGTCGGTGGATTTTCTATGGATGACCCTCCTTCTGTGCCCGGCATAGGCGGACCTTGACCGGGTCCCATACCACGACCTGGCCCTGTGCCGGCCCCTCTTTGAAACCTTTGCCTGCTCTGCTTGAGGTCTTCAATTAACTGCCCCATCTTTTCTCTGTCGTTTTGCTCGTATGCCTTCGTAAGCTGGTCCAACAAGTTTTCAAACCTCTGCGGTCCTCCTGGTGGGCCTTGAGGGGGCTGTTGTCCGGCAGGTGGTTGCCCAGCCGCCGGAGCATTGGGCTTGTCTGCATTTTCCTGGGCGATGAGACTTCCTACCCCTATCAGCGCAATTGCAAGCACAACTACAGTCGCACCGATTAAAAGAATCTTTACCGTTTTCATCTTTAGTCCTTTCCAAATTGCGATTTTTTGTCTTCAGCCATAATAAACTTCCGAGAGATAAACGAGTTTGGAAAGGAATTTATTGCATTTTCTGGCAAAAACCCGTAAAAATGCAAGCAAAAAGAGCACTTATCGGCTTTTTTGTATAACCACACCGGCTTAACCTGCCCAACATTTTTTAGCTTGTCCGACTCGACTACGGCGCTGCTATTTTACCTGTCGCTTCTTGAGTGTCACGCCGATGCCCTGGTCGTGTGTATGTATAAAATGCGTTTCAAGCTGCGGATTGGTGGTTACAGCCTTAATGTAATCCTGCATTGCCGAAGCCACGTTGGTCGTATTATGCGCCAGAATAAGCCCGCCCGGCTTCACAAGCGGCAGAAGCTTTTTGAGATAATCGATGTATCCTTCCTTGTCTGCATCAAGATGGAGGATGTCAATCGGCTCTTTCAGATTTTTGATCGTCTCGTGAGCATCTCCCTCAACAATAGTTACCATAGCATCCACGCCGGCCCGTTTGAAGTTCTCGCGTGCCTTGCTCGCCCGCCCCGCATCAATTTCGTGCGTGGTCAGCTTACCACCTGTTGTCCGCAGCGCAAGGCAAAACCATATACCGGAGTAGCCGTTGCTGGTGCCTATCTCAACAATATTCTTTGCCCCGCATGCTTCGGTTAATAGCCGAAGCACTCTACCATCTTCCGGCTGGATATTCATCATTCCTCTTCGCTGGTTCAGATACATATCTTCAAGCACCTTCAATATCTTTTCCTCCGCATCGGTGGCAGCCAATGGCGGCGGCTCTCTCCACGGTATAGCACTTTCACCCGCACTTCCCGACCCACCGCCCGGCCTTTGGGCGACTAAACTTCCAATCCCTGCCGTTAAAACGACCGCAACAATCACCAGTGAAACCTTCTTTGACATTTTGTGCTCCTTTCCAATTGCGTTAGCGATTTAACTCAAACTGACCGACTCCTATTGTCATACCCGCGAAAGCGGGTATCCAGTTCCGTAATCCCGTAAGGGATGGCCAAGCTCATTAGCAAATCGACCATCAGATTCCCGCCTGCGCGGGAATGACATAAGTTGTAATGTTACAGTCAGACAATTTCTTTTCTAACACCTGCCTGGGGGGCTTGCTCTCAGCAGACCGAAGTCCTCATCCTTGCTCAAGACCACCCACGCCCGCCAGTCCCTTTTATTTATCCGCACCGGCTCAATCCGGTCCACACCTTTTAGCCAGACCAGGAAACCGAATTTACAATCCATCTTGCTCTGCCAGTATTTCTCATCGCCGCCGATATGCTGGCTATAGAGCTGCTTTAATTTAAGTATCTGTTCGGTGGTCAGGTTCTCAAGATTTTTTACCTCTGCAACAGTTGCCGTTGCGCAAACTGGTCCTGAGCTTAGTTTGAAAAACAATTTATCGCCCGGGAAAACCTTCCCGAAGCCGTGGCTTTTTGTCCTTGTGAAGCGCGATTCGATTTTCTTGCGGCCTTCCAAAATCGCATCCAGATACGGTTTTTTCAAAATTACTAAATGATAGTTGACCATAAGCACTCTACACTGATATAAATTATCCTCACTCCTTACCCAATATATCAGCCACAGCGCGAATATGCTCAGGAGTAGTTCCGCAGCAGCCGCCCACAAGTTTTGCGCCGGCTCGAATACACTCCTTAATACCTGCTGTAAACTCGCCAGATAGCATTTCAAACACTGTTTTATCATCAATTAGTTTGGGCTTACCGGCGTTGGGCTGTGCTAAAATCGGCAGCTTTGTCACTGAACGAAGCAGCGACACAATAGCAGCCATCTGCGTAGGGTCAATATCGCCGCAATTAGCACCAATAACATCTGCACCCCCATCGGTAAGCACCTTCGCACAATCTTGTGCGGAGTTACCCATAATTGTCCTGCCGCCATTTGCCTCGGTCTTGAATGCCATTGAAACAATCACAGGCAATTGAAGGTTATCTTTGCAGGCGCGGAGTGCGCAGAGGGCTTCGCGCAAATCAAACATCGTCTCAATGATAAATCCATCAACGCCGGTCTGGGCCAGAATCTCTGCCTGCTCCTTGAACGCATCGTAAAACTGCACTTCCTTGTAATCGCCATACGGCTCAAGCAATTGACCTGTTGAGCTTATGTCGCCAAGCACATAGAGTTTTTCACCTGCCGCTTCTTTTGCTAATTCTACTCCGGCCTTATTCACCTCCCGCACCGATACGCCGACGTTGTGGGTCTCAATATAAATGCGGTTCATCGTAAGTGTATTGGTGGTTAGGACATCGCACCCGCATCGAGCATACTCACGATGAATCTCCAGCACCGCCTCCGGCGCATCGAGATTATTACGGCCGCGCGACATCAAGCCCTGCTTATCGAGCTGCGTCCCCATCGCCCCATCGAGCAAAACAACTTTTTGTGTTTTCAAAAATGTCAAAAAATCCATCGGAAGTCCCAACCCACAGCTATCATATTGACACACCCAGTCGCACCAATTCAATTTTGACTTGCTCAAGGTCTCTGAAGACAATTCCATTTAGCCCGATACCCTTTGCAGCGTTGATAAGCTCAATCCTGTCGTCTATGAACACACATCGCTGGGCAGCTAATCCGAGTTTAGCAAGTGCGATTTCATAAATCTTTCTCTCTGGCTTCATCGCCCCGACCTCGCAGGAGAAAACCAGCACATCGAACATATCGTATCGCAACTGGTGAAAAAACTCGACCGATGGCACCTCGGTATTCGACAAGAGAGCGGTCTTGTAACCGTTCTTTCGCAATCGTGACGCCAGTTCAAAGACTTCCGGCCTGGGTGAGTAAGCTGCCCTGAAAGTGTCACCCCATAATGACCTCGCTTTCGGCCTTGGTTTATTCAGCTCGCCGCAGACCTTTGCCCAGAATACATCTTCGCTAATCAAGCCCTTTATGAAATCGGCCGCAAATTTCCGGTGCGCTGTCACGTATTGGTCCTCAGGCACACCCAGTGCTTTTGGGCAATACTGCATCAGAACGGGCCTGGGGTCGTCTATCAGCACCCCGCCCCAATCAAATATGACTGCTTCTATTGTTCCCTTCATAGCTTACTCAGCCGGCCTTCACCATTTTGCCTCAAAACGATACAGTGCCCTACCCTGCATAGCAAGATTTATTTCTGCCATCCTTTGACGAACCGCTCCGGCGGCTCTATAATCGAAGCGGTCTTTTTTTCAAGGATAAGAAAATGAGCTCAACTCTAATTGCAACAGGTATCGTTCTTATTTTGGTTGTCCTGGGATTATTGGTCTGGCTAATCAGTGTCACTTTCGGTGGCAGAAAGGAAATTGCCGGCCAAGCCGCCGGCATCAGTCTTTTGCAGCAGCAGCTCGATGCACTGAAAGCCGCACAGGATAGAACATCGGAGAATCTGCAAAAATCGCTACAGGCGGGTCAGGAGTCGGTTACGCAGAATCTCCGCTCCAGTCAGCAAGTGCTCGGTCAGTTGAACACGCAAATCGGCGAAATGCAGGGCACAAATAAGCAAATGCTCCAATTGGGGACGGATGTCCGGCGACTTCAGGACATCTTAAGCAGCCCCAAGCTGCGAGGCCAGATGGGCGAATGGTCGCTAGAGAACCTGCTTGCCAACATCCTGCCGAAGGATAGTTACCATTTGCAGTATGGCTTCAAGGATGGCAAGACGGTCGATGCCCTTGTGCAATTGGCTGACTTCTCGGTGCCTATCGATGCCAAGTTCCCGCTGCCTGCATTTGAGAAGCTCGTAAAGGCAGAAAGCGATGAGGAAAAAGTGCGTCTGCGAAAACAGTTTCTCAAAGATTGCACAAACCATATTGATACAATCGCCGCCAATTACATCAGGCCTGCCGAGGGCACGCTCGATTTTGCGATAATGTATATACCAGCAGAAAATGTTTATTACGAAACGATTGTCAAGTATGCCGGCGAAACGCAGGATATTTTGCAATACTCCTTAGATAAAAAGGTTATTCCGGTCTCGCCAAATCTTTTGTATGCGTATTTAATGACGGTAGCGATGGGCCTGCACGGCTTGCAAATCGAAAAGCAGGCAGCCGAAATTCGCCAGAACCTAAAAAAGCTCAACGCCTCCTTCGCCGATTTTCTTTCAAACTGGGACGTGCTTGGAAAGCACTTGCGAAATGCCTATAGCCAGTATGATGAAGCCGACAAAAAACTCGACCGTTTCGGCCTGCAACTGGACCAAATACAGGGGGAAAGCGAAAAAGACAAAAATGTGTGACTTCAAGATTACATTAATTATAGAACAGTAAAATTTGGAAAGAAAGGAAAGTATGATTGAGGAGTTAATCACATTTATTGAGAACCTAAAAAGAAATCCCAACCTATCTAAATTTGATGAGGCCTCAACAAAACAGGCGATAATATTGCCAACTCTTCATTTGCTCGGTTGGAATACTTACAACATCGATGAGGTCACGCCCGAATATTCTGTAGAGAATAGACGAGTTGACTACTCACTACGGCTGAACGACACAAATGAGGTTTTCATAGAAGCCAAAGGTGCAGGTGCGTCTTTGGAAAACCATGAAGAGCAACTTCTCGACTATGCATTTCGACAAGGTGTCGAGCTTGCCGCTCTAACCAACGGTATAACGTGGTCCCTTTATCTCCCAACGAAAAAGGGTGACTGGAAAGCGAGAAAATTTTACACTATTGACATCATGCAACAGGAATCAAGGGATGCTGCTCAAAAATTCACTGACCTGCTTTCCAAAGAGAACGTGCAATTGGGAGATGCTCTACAAAACGCGGAGTCCATTTACAAAGGACGATTGAAAAAAGTAAAAATAGAAGAGACATTACCCCAGGCGTGGAACAAAATTATAGTGGAACCGGACGCTCTTCTAATAGATTTAGTTGCCGAGACAACTGAAAAATTATGTGGTTTCAAACCAGATATCGATGACGTAAAGCAATTCTTGGAACATCATCAGGACCAATTTATCCCAGCACCGGTGGAAGAACTTGCTAAACCAAAGCCGCTGAAACCACTTAGGCCATCCCGTCCAGCGACAAAGGCTGGACGAGTCAGTTTGCAAGAACTTGTAGGCGCCGGGTTAGTTAGAGATGAGCAGACTTTGCACTTTTACCACACTCGACCTTTCACCCAAGAACAAGCAACCATACTCGCATCATCAAACAAACTGAGGTATAAGCTCGATGGGAAGATTTATTCAATTTCCAAGTTAGCAACAATTCTACTCAAAAAGCATGGTTTTAAGCATGATGCGCACCCCGTAGCTGGCCCTCTATACTGGAAGACCTACGACGGAAAGTTACTAAACGACATTAACGAAATTATAAGGGCACAACGTGGGGATCGAAAGTAAAAACCTATGTGAAACGCCGGGCTAAATATTTAGCCCGCTGTTTTACGGCGGGTTTGCTTAAATAACGACAACTAACCGAAGGCGTATGACTTACGGAAGACACTAAGCCGCTTAACTTAACAGACGCCGATTTTGAAACCGAAGTCCTGAAAGCCCAAACTCCCGTGTTTGTTGATTTCTGGGCCCAATGGTGCGGCCCGTGCCGAATGGCCGGTATGTGAAGACATCGTAAGGTATGCCAGCAGGAGGATAAAAATTGGAATAAGCAGCCAGGTTAACCAGTATCGCACAGTGGGCTTCCAGAAATCATCTGATGCAGAGAGCTGCGTGTCGGAGGGCAGAACGTGCTTAGAAGATAAGCTGAGCACGATAAGAGAACATATCGCACCTGTGAGCCAGAACGTGAGGTGAACAAAAAATGCTCCCTTGCTGGACATTTGCGGGAAGGCCTGCGTAAAAACGCCGATAATTGCAATCCAGAGGATGGCCAGGAATAGAAACTGACCGAGTCCGAAGCCAGTAGAAGGCGCCAGAGGTAATTTTTGGCGGCGGTGTTTGATGACTGCTACTATTACTGCTGCCGAGAGTATAAGCCCGACTAAAAGAAACCACCATTTTGTTGGGATGCCGAAAAGCTGGTCGGGGATGTGTTTGCCG
>CAZKOQ010000181.1:0-6895 GCA_964554425.1 uncultured Pirellulales bacterium
TCCTTTAATGAGCCGCTCGATTTGATGAATTCGAGTATAAATGACTGGTCTTCGGACGACAATCTCGTCAGCACCGGCAATTCATATTCGCCCTGGATTTCGGTATTGCAATGCGCGCAAATTAGACTTTTTGCCTTTAGTTGACTATTGCACGCCGGACATACGGTTGGTAGTAATTTCATAAATCTGCTCCACAATTTACTTTTCAGTTGCGGTTTGAGTCGGAACAAAAAATAAGCCGGCTATTTGCTCTTTGTCGTTAAAAACAACCTTGGCATCAAGAACCGACTTTTCAAATTGGCAGGTCACGAATATTACGTTGTAGCCAAGTATTTTCTCTTCTCGAACACCCCTCTGTTCTACGAAAGCCCCTGTTTGGACAATTAATGATTCCCATACTTGCTTTAGCTTTTCTGCCGGCAGTAACTGATTCATAGTACTATCGAAATTCTCCACAGCTTTTTCATAATTTCTGTTTACCAGCGCCTTTACCAAATCTTCCGCTAAAGTTTCAATAAATCCATGCCTAATCCCCAATTCATCTATGGCCTTCTTCGCAAGCTCAACGCCGCTGTCCACAAATTCCACAACCAAACTATTGAATTGCAGGCAGAAAGCAGGGTCTGCTTTCATTTTAAGAATATTGTTGTTAATCTTCCCGGCCTCTTCTGGTGTTGTGCAATCAAGAACATTGACCTGGAACCGCTTTCCCTGCACCGTGAAGATTGTGTTTGATAATTTTTTAATTTGACCGCCAAGCTTCTTCCCAACAGCGTTGGTTTGTTCAGGTGAAGCTATAAAAGAATCCTCAACCTGCCAGCCCTTTGGAATCTTCCTGATTAGCTTTCTTGCAACGCTGTCTAACCGAGCCAGTTCAAGACCCAATGCTCGGCGGGCTTGTATTGCTAACTTGACATCGTTGCATTGGGCAAACTCTACTACTAAGTTCTTATCTCTCAGCGCATAGTCAGCAATATCATTGTGCGCTTGCAGTATGGCCTTATAAACTTCCTCTGTCTGCTCATCCGTAGGACATTGGATAACATTCACCTGTAGTCGCTGTCCTTTGAATGAAAGAATCGTATTAGTGAGTTTGCTGATTTCGCCGCCGAGTCTGCGGCTGATAATTCCCGTTTGCTCCTTTGATACTACGAAGGACTTCTCAACCTTCCAGCCATCAGGAAGGTTCTTAAACATCTGCTCATTACCATTAGCTTTTACTTGAAGTCCTGCTGTTAATGCGATTAATCCCATCCATAATCCAATACCAGTTGCACCTACAATTCTTCTCACCATTTAAACACCCCTTTCTTTATTTGTTCATAGATCAATGTTTGTTTTCTCAAAAACCAACATCATAAAATGCAGTTATAATTTGATTATATTAAACTATGGTTTAATATTGTCAAGTATAAAATGGATTTTTTCAATTATTTTTTTGAGGTAAGTGAAAAACAAGGTTAGAAACCTCTATTCTAACCTGGGTAATTGGGCTGCTTTTATGGATTATATCGATTTTTTTTGCTGTAAAAGAGCAAAAATATCGGACGCTCGAATTCCTGCTAAGTCCTGTGCCTCTCCCTCTTTGCCCTTAAGCCAAATAACCGGTTTGTCGATTAAATTAACGGCTGTTCGGTCTGTTTTCGTGCCCGGACTTTTTGCCGAAGGCATCTTGACGATAATTGCTGCTTTGCAAAGACTGACGAAGTCATCACTTGATTACGCCACGGAGAATTAAAAATGCCTATAGTGCATAGCTTCACCATACTGCCGGCGTTGCCTGAACCATTGAAGGGTTTGGAAGCCATTGCCAAGAATATGTTCTGGTCGTGGAATCCTGAGTTTGTTGAGCTCTTCAAGCGAATTGACAGCAACCTTTGGGCTGCCTCTGGCCATAACCCTGTTAAACTCCTGGGGAGTATGTCACAGCCTAAATTGGATGCCCTGGCTGAAAATCAAGGTTTTTTGTGCGAGTTGCAGCGAGTTGAGGAAAAGCTCAAATATTATCTTGAGAAGCCAACCTGGTTTGAAAAGGTCTGTGGCAAAATTCAAAAGCCCATTATCGCATATTTCTCCGCCGAGTTTGGAATTCACGAATCTCTGCCAATCTATGCCGGCGGTTTGGGCATACTTGCCGGCGACCATCTTAAAAGCGCCTCCGACCTCGGCGTGCCCCTTGTCGGCGTCGGACTTTTATATCAAAAGGGCTATTTCCGCCAGTATTTGAATATCGACGGCTGGCAGCAAGAAGTCTATATCGAAAACGATGTTTACAATATGCCCGTTCAGTTGGTTCGCAAGAGCAGCGGACGACCGCTTACGATAAGTGTCGAATATCCCGACAGGTGCGTCGTGGCGCAGATATGGTGCATATCGGTAGGCAGGACGAAGCTGTATCTGCTCGACACCAATGTCCCCGCCAACTCGCCTGTTGATAGGATGATAACCAGCAGTCTCTATGGCGGAGACCGCGAGCTGCGGATTCGACAGGAGATATTGCTTGGCATCGGCGGTCTTAAAGCCCTTGCGGCTATGCAGATTATACCCACAGTATGCCATATGAACGAAGGACACGCCGCCTTTATGGCACTCGAACGAATCCGCGAATTGAGAAGCACAACCAATATGAGCTTTGATGAAGCGGTTGAAGCTACAAAGGCAGGTAATGTCTTTACGATGCACACGCCGGTCAGGGCCGGTATTGATGAGTTCCGCGTCGCCCTGATGGATAAATACTTTGGAACATATTTCCCCTATCTGGGTGTTAACAGGAAGCGATTCCTCGGTTTAGGCAGAGTTTTTCCTGACGATGATACAGAAGCATTCAAAATGCCCATCCTGGCTATGCGCCTCAGCAGCTACATCAACGGCGTAAGTCGTCTGCACGGAGAAGTCTCACGCGAAATGTGGGCCGCTATGTGGCCGGGTGTCCCCATCAACGAGGTCCCCATAAAATCCATCACTAACGGTATTCACATCAAGAACTGGCTCTCGGAGGAGATGAGCAGCTTATACGAAAGATACCTCGGACCCAACTGGTCGCAGGATGCTTTTGACAAGTCCGTCTGGAATAATGTGGAGCAGATTCCCGATGAGGAGCTCTGGCGCGCTCATCAGCGGTGCAAAGAACAGTTGATAGTCTTTGCACGCAACCGTCTCAAGGCCCAGATGCAAAGGCGAGGCACCTACCACACGGAGCTTAATAGAGCGGAGGAAGTCCTCGACCCAGAGGCGCTGACAATCGGCTTTGCCAGAAGGTTTGCAAGCTATAAAAGAGGAAACCTCCTGCTAAAGGACCTTCAGCGATTGGTAAAGCTGCTCACGAACACGCAGAGGCCCGTTCAGATTATCTTTGCCGGCAAGGCGCATCCCAGCGATACGGAGGGCAAAGACATCATCCGCCAGGTTGTTCACTTTGCCAACGAGCCGGAGGTCAGACGCCGCGTCGTATTTATCGAAGACTACGACATTGATGTGGCCAGATTTATGGTCCGTGGCGTGGACATCTGGCTTAATAACCCACGCAGGCCGATGGAAGCAAGCGGCACCAGCGGTATGAAGGCAGCAGTCAACGGCGTGCTCAATATGAGCACACTCGATGGCTGGTGGTGCGAGGGCTATACCCCGGAAGGCGGCTGGGCGATAGGAGCAGGCGAGACCTATAAGGATGCTGAATACCAGGATATGGTAGAAGTCCAGGCGATTTATAACCTGCTTGAAAATGAAGTTGTGCCGCTCTTTTATACACGCTCTGCTGATAATTTGCCGCGCGCCTGGATACGAAGGGTAAAAAATTCTATAAAGTGGATTGCTCCTCGCTTTAATACGCACAGGATGGTCGCCGACTATACCCGCAGGTTCTACAACCCCGCTATGGCCAGGTGGAACTATTTGAGCGCAAATTCTATGGCCGCCGCAAGAGAGCTTGCAAGATGGAAGACGGTGCTTCGGGCCGGCTGGTCCGACTTTGCCATCAGAAATGTCGTGATGGAGGTTACCAATGGACAGGATACTGAACCGCTGAATCTCAAACAGCCCCAGCTTAATGTCGGCTCACAATTGACCGTCAAGGCATTGGTCAAGCTTGGCAAGGTTCCTTCGGATGATGTCTCGATTGAGCTTTATCATGGGCCTGTGGACAGTTGGGGCAATATCAACGGCGGCTCGGCAGTGAAAATGAATTACAAGGAGACGGCCGGCTCCGACGGCGAGCACTGGTTTGTTGGCTCTATGCAGTGCAGGAGAACCGGCCAGCACGGTGCCGCGGTCAGGATTCTTCCTATGCACCCTGATTTGGTTGACCACTATGAGATGGGCCTGATTCTGTGGGAATCAACCGTTGAAAAGCCCGAGGTTAAGCTTGTCGAGCAGCAGCCGGTCGCATCATAAAATATAACACAAGATATCTTTTACCTGTTTTGTTGGCTTTCTTTCTCCTGCAGCAGCTTATATGCCTCCTGTGGCGAGCCGGCATTCTCAAGTCTCTGCTTAAATTCTTCATCAAGCATCAGCCGGCTGATTGTTGCCAACGCCTGAATATGAGGCCCCGTCTTATCAATCGCCGATAACAGGAGAATAATAATTGTAACCGGTCTTCCGTCAATGCTGTCAAATTCAATGGGTTTGTGAGCAATGCCCATCCCAACAACCAGGTCGTTGACCGCGCTGGATTTGCCGTGCGGGATGGCAATTCGTCCGCCTATTCCGGTGCTGCGTGTCTGTTCACGCGCCAATACCGACTGTAATGCAACGTCTCTGTCGTTTAGCAGCTTGTTGGCGTTTAGCAGGTCAACAAGCTCCGTGATTACGGATTGCTTGTCTCTGCTTAAGACCGGAACTTTGATACACTTCTGCTGCAATATTTGTGTCAGCACCATATCCAAGGCAACCTAATATATAGCCCTTCTGGACCGCGAACAAAACTTACCCTTATACCGGACTATTTCATGTATCGCAAGAGTTTTTGTAAAAGATTTTGTGAAATTCTTCTTCTTTGCGGCCTTCATTATATCTGCCGGCGCCTGCACAGTCTGGCTCGCTTATAAAGCACGATGCGCGAGTTTGCCCTTTACAGCACGATGCAGACAGAATACAATACCTCCGGTTGTCTGGCAAATAAGTATTCCGGCACAGACCGCCGAGGATATATTCTTATGGAAAAGATAAATCTTTACGACACAACCCTTCGCGATGGTATGCAGGCAGAGGGCGTCAGCTTCTCGCTCGAAGATAAGCTTGCGATAGCTAAGTGCCTCGACCAGCTCGGCGTTGATTATATCGAAGGCGGATACCCCGCCTCAAATTCCAAAGAAATGCAGTTCTTTCAGAATGTTGCAGGGCTGGATTTACGGAACTCCAGGGTCGTGGCGTTCGGCAGCACCCGTAGAGCCAATTCCACCGTCTCCGATGACGCCTCATTGAATGCTATTGTCGCGGCAAAAACGAGCGTGGCCACGCTGGTCGGCAAAAGTTGGAAACTGCACGTAAGCGAGGTCCTGGGTTGCTCGCTCGATGAAAACTTGGCTATTTGCGCCCAGTCGGTTGAGTATCTCAAAAAGCGCGGCATCGAAACCATTTTCGATGCGGAACATTTCTTTGATGGCTACAAGGATAATCCCGAATATGCGATGAGGGTATTATCTGCGGCAGCCGAGGCCGGCGCCGATACGCTGGTGCTTTGCGATACAAATGGCGGCTCAATCCCCGATGATGTATTTCAAATCACTAAGGAGGTCTGCGAGCGGTTCAGCGGCATAATGATTGGAATTCACACACACAATGACAGCGATTGTGCCACCGCTAATTCTCTCGCCGCGGTCAGGGCCGGCGCACGCCATGTGCAAGGCACGATAAACGGCCTCGGCGAACGCTGCGGCAACGCAAACCTGTGCGTCGTAATTCCAAACCTGGCGCTAAAGATGGGCTTCGACGTCCTCACTCCAGAGAAAATCAAAACTCTTACAGAAGTTTCTCGTCTTGTCTTTGAGATAGCCAATCTGACACCTATAATGAATATGCCCTATGTCGGCGAAAGCGCCTTTGCACACAAGGGAGGTCTGCATATAGATGGCCTTCGCAAAAGCAAACGCACCTACGAACACATTGCCCCTGAGCTTGTTGGTAACGAACGCCGCTTTCTCATATCCGAGCTGAGCGGGAAATCAACCATCTTAGCTGAGCTTGAAAAGGCAAAAATCACACAGGACAAGAAATTGGCCGCTAAAATCCTCGAACGAGTCCAGGAGCTCGAAAGCCAGGGCTATCAGTTTGAGGCCGCCGACGCCAGCTTCGACCTCCTGGTCAAAAAGATTATGGGAACATTCAATCCGTCTTTCGACCTGATAAAATATCACATCAACGTCGAAAAACGCGCCGCAGGTGACATCGTTACAGAGGCGACCGTCAAGCTCAAAGTCGGCGACAAAACTGAGCTTGTGGTCGGCGAAGGCGATGGCCCAGTCAACGCACTCGATGCCGCCTTGCGGAAGTCGCTCGAAAATTTTTATCCATCTCTAAAAGAGGTGCACTTGATTGACTATAAAGTCCGCGTCGTCAATACCGAGGCCGGCACCGCCGCTCGTGTCCGTGTAATAATCGAATCGCGCGACAAAACCTCTATCTGGGGCACGGTCGGCGTTTCCGAAAATATCATCGAGGCCTCCTGGCAGGCCCTCTCCGACTCCGTCGAATACAAACTCCAGAAGGACGCCCCGCGCCATTCTGATATTTAGCCCGCCGTGGAATGAAATCCGCCTTCGGCGGACGCCGGATTGCCTGCCCTCATATTTAGCCCGGCGTTTCACGCCGGGTTTACACCTTCTTGTTTAGCCGTCGCCGGAACGGCGACGAAACACTGCTTAGCCCCGCAACTTGTCCGCCTGTGGCGGATTTATTG
>CAZKOQ010000182.1:0-6883 GCA_964554425.1 uncultured Pirellulales bacterium
CCTCATTAATTATTTCTATACGCCGGCGGGATGATGGCCATATTTCTATTTGTCTATGCCACTTGGGTATATATCCGGCATCTGGTCGCCGGCAGAACCACATTCATTATCGCACATCGGCTTTCAACCGTAATTAACGCCGACCGTATTTTGGTTCTTTCGGCTGGCTCGATCGTAGAGTCCGGCACTCACGCTGAGCTTTTGATAAAAGGTGGCATTTACAGGGGCTTTTACATCCGACAATTCAAGTCAGCAAAAAACGTCGGCCAATTACTGGGAAACTTCATTCAATATCTTTTTTTTGCATATCCAAACGCTCCAGTTCGTTTCTACCGAATAACTCAACCTGCGGTCCTGTAATAATCAAGACCCAGCCCTTGTCTATGAAACGTGTCTGTCTATTATTTGGTGTTGCCGCATAGCATAATAAAGCAGGCGTAATCCCGAAAGTCCTATAATTACTGGGACATTCTTCTTGGCCACAAATTTCTTGACAGCAAAGGCCGAAACCTTTATAATATAAAAATAACAATGGCAGTTCGTCCCAAGGGAAGGGATGAACAGACATTTCATCCGGCTGGGGTTCTGCTGGTCATCCGGCAGTATGCCTGAAAGCTGGGGCATCCATAAGAGATGCCTCTTTCATCACAAGGAGTGAGGTTATAGCACGAAGAATCACAGTTCTTTTCGCCGTTTTAGTCCTGTTGCATTATTGCTGCAATAGTCTCTGGGCCAGGCCCACAACGGCAAATGAAGCCAGAAAAATCATAACGGTCTGGTTAAAGGCCGAACTCTGCCCGCTTGGTGCCGCTCTCGGGAGTCGTATAGGAAAGGTCGAAACGTTCACCGACGGTTCGGGTGAGCCGATTTATTATTGCGTTTATCTGCAGCCATCTGGCTTTGTTATTGTCTCAGCGGACGATACAGTCGAACCGATTATCGCATTTTCTGACAAGACTACCTACGACCCCTCCCCTGCCAATCCCTTAGGTGCATTAGTCGGCCAGGACCTCAAGGAGCGAGTTCAAGCAGCACGAAATCCCAATCAAATAAGAGTGAAACCACAAAAGCTCACTGCTGCCGACCATCAGCACAAGTGGAACAAGCTCACAAACGATGCTGAAACCTCTAATGAGCGGCTTTCTTTCTTTGGTATAACCACTATATCTGAAGTCCTTGTGCCTCCTTTGCTCCAGAGCAAATGGTCCCAAAGCTTTGTGTGCGGTAATACCTGCTACAACTACTACACACCGGATAACTATCGCTGCGGCTGTGTCGCTACCGCGATGGCGCAATTGATGCGGTATCACCAGCACCCAGCCAACGGAATAGGCGTTCAAGGATTCTGGATTAGGAAAGATGACGGTGAGCCGTTCGCAGCATACACAAGAGGCGGCGACGGTGCCGGCGGACCATACCATTGGAGCGATATGGTATTTGTCTCCGATTGCGACACATCGCTTACGCAGCGGGAAGCCATAGGAGCATTGTGTTATGATGCCGCTATTTCCATAGGCACTAATTTCACCGGCACCTCTGCAGAGGCCGACACCCTAAAGGCAAAAGACGCACTGATTAACACCTTCCAATATGGCAGTGCCGTCAAAAGTTATAACTCTGGCGCCAGTATTGGCGCGGCTCTAATGAATATGATTAATCCCAACCTTGACGCCAAAGACCCTGTCATTATCGGCATCACGGGGTCGAGCTCACATTCTGTTTTATGTGACGGCTACGGCTACAACTTCTCCACGCTTTATCACCACCTTAATATGGGATGGTCCGGGACTTATAATGCCTGGTATAACCTGCCCAACATCGACTCCGTGCCGGCCTACACCACCATTTATAAGTGCATCTACAATATCCATATTACTGACGAGGGCAGCGGAGAAGTCGTAAGCGGCAGGATTTTCGACCATCGTGGCAATCCGATAGCGAACGCTTCTATTTATGCCACGCTCAACGCTCGCGGCGCTTATGCAACCACAACCAGCTCCGATAGCAGAGGAATATATGCCTTTGACAACCTTGCTTCAAACAGCACTTATACAATAAGCTCGCTCGTAACCGGATACGTCTTTAACAGCCAGAACGTTACGACTGGTGTGTCCACCGACGGCACTGCTATTTGCGGAAATGTGTGGGGCATTTACTTTTATGGAAAGCTCCTCGAGATTAAGACCATCACGCCAAACTCCGGGCCGGCCGGTAGCTATATCAAAATCGAGGGACAAAACTTCGGCAGCTCTCCCGGCATTGTAATATTTGCCGGCGGCAAAACGGGCGAAGAGCTTCAGTGGAGCGACACCACCGTTTATTGCCGCGTCCCCAAAGGTGCTTCAAGCGGACTTGTTCAGATATATACAGCCGAATATGCCGCCACCAAAGGAATGTATTTCGGAGTTACCGACCCGGCGACTTTGATTGTCGATATCAACAAGTGCAAACCAGATACCGAGAATGGCACTGCTACATATCCATTCGGCAAGATCCAAAGAGGTATCAGCGCCGCAACTGAAGGCGACACAGTTATAATCAAGCCGGGCACCTATGCTGAGAACATCCGCTTTAATGGTATCAATATTACTTTGACAGGCACTGCCCCATCTGACCCTTCTGTTACAGCTTCGACAATCATTGACGGCAATCAGATAGGCCCTGTGGTTACCTTTGAGAGCGGTGAAGGTTCCGACTGCAAACTCTTGGGCTTTACAATCACCAACGGCAAATCAAGCAGCGGCGGAGGTATATATTGCAGTCAAAGCAGCCCCACAATCAGCTACTGCACCGTCAGAAACAACTCAGCTATCAGCAGCGGCGGCGGTATGTATAACTACGAGAGCAGCCCGACATTAATAAGCTGCACGTTTAGCGAAAATTCAGCCGCCAGCGGCGCCGGAATCAGCAGTCAATCAAGTAACACCAAATTGGACAACTGCATCTTCAGTGGTAATTATGCGAAATTACAGGGTGGCGGAATGAACAATAACCTCGCCACGCCATTGCTCAAAAATTGCACATTCAGGGATAACTATGCCGACAAAGGCGGCGGTATGGCCAGTAGCAATGGTGATTCTAAACTGGTCGATTGCATCTTTACTGCAAACTCAGCAGGTACCAAAGGCGGAGGGATGTATAACAATGCAAGCGTAGCCACGCTGGCAAACTGCATCTTTATCGCAAACATCTCTGCTGATGATGGCGGCGGCATATATAACATGGGTCTGGCCAGCACAACGATAACAAACTGCACATTCAGCGCAAACAGCGCAGCCGACAGAGCCGGTGGCATATACGACTATACCAGCAATCCCATCATTTCTAACTGCATCCTCTGGGG
The DNA here is from genome assembly GCA_964554425.1 of uncultured Pirellulales bacterium. Lineage (GTDB taxonomy): Bacteria > Planctomycetota > Phycisphaerae > Sedimentisphaerales > Anaerobacaceae > CAYWXK01. The sequence goes on from CAZKOQ010000182.1 coordinate 3,344, forward strand.
CAATAGCTGCAAAACAGGTTCAGACCAGGTCGGACAAATCGACAGCGGGACGCCTTCGGTTAATTACTGTTGCATCAAGGGCTGGACCGGCTCGTTGGGCGGAATCGCCAATACCGGAAGCGACCCCAACTTTGTCCGTAATCCTGACGACGGCGGAGATGGCTGGGACACCGGTGAAAATGATGACTTCGGAGACCTGCGTCTCCTGTCTGTCTCACCGTGCATTGATGCTGGCAATAACAATGCTATCTCCACGGATTTCTTTGACCTCGATAACGATGGCAACACAGTTGAGCTAACACCATGGGACCTCGGCGGACACCCGCGGCGCCTCGATGCCCCGCTAAAAACAGACACAGGCAACGGCACACGCCCAATTGTAGATATGGGTGCTTATGAATTTGGGACACTGATTGCACACTGGAAGCTCGATGAGACAGCAGGCACTACGGCTAAAGATTCTGTCGCCACAAATCACGGCACCCTATACGGCGGCGCCACCTGGCAGCCAACCAGCGGAATGCTCGACGGTGCACTATCATTTAACGGCAGCACCGGCTACATTCGAACCGTAAACGAATCCTATTTCGACCTCACGGACGCCATCACGGTTGCCACCTGGGTAAAAATCAACGCTGTCACCAAAGACTGGCAGGCCATTATCACAAAAGGCGACTCCGCCTGGCGCCTTTCGACCGTCAACAAAGAACCAAGAATACACTTTGCCGTCACAAACAGCCCGGCCAACTACGTCAACAGCGACACTTTATTACAGATAGGCGAATGGCATCACGTCTGCGGAACCTATGATGGCGCCAATATTCGCATATACATTGACGGCCAGGAAGATTCCGCAAGCCCGGTCGCCTATAACAGCGGCATAGCCACAAATAACTACAAGGTCTATATCGGCGCGAACACCGAGGTAACAGGCCGTTACTGGTGCGGCCTGCTCGACGACATCCGAATCTATAACTACGCCCTCAACGCTCACGAAGTTGAGCACGCATTATGCGGAGGCACAAGCATAAGCGACCTCAACCACGACTGTGTGGTTGACCTGGCAGACTTTGCAATTCTCACATCGGCCTGGCTATCCGAACCCCCAGACCCACACTGGAATCCTGACTGCGATATTAGCATCCCGCCCGATGACGCTATCAATGCAAAGGACCTTGCTCTATTCGTTCAGGACTGGCTGGCAGGCGGACAATAGCAATTTTCAATTTATGATTTTCGATTTACGATTGTATTCGGCCTGCCCTATCCTCATTATATACAATGTCTTCATTTTATCTTTTTTTTCTTGCTTTTTGGGCAGTTTTGGATAGACTATTGCAAATTAAAAAATGAAAGTTAAAAATTAAAAGTGCCGATAAAATTTAAGGACTTTGTATCGCAACACTGGCTTTACATCTTTCGCTTTTAAGTTTGGAGATTTAACAATGATAGGCAAACAGATACGGCTGGAAAGAATAATCGACCGGAACTCCCGCAAGACGGTAATAATTCCAATGGACCACGGCGTTACTGTCGGCCCAATCGAAGGGCTGGCGGATATGCGAATGGCCATTAGCAAAGTAGTCGCAGGCGGAGCTAACGCCATTCTGATGCACAAAGGAATGGTTCGTGCAGGCCACAGAGGCGCTGGTAAAGACGTCGGACTTATTATCCATCTTTCAGGCGGCACAGCAATGAGTCCCGACCCCAACGCCAAGGAGCTTGTCTGCACCGTCGAAGAGGCAATCAAGCTCGGCGCAGACGCCGTGTCGGTGCATATAAATCTTGGGGCGGAGACCGACAAGGAGATGCTGCGGCAGTTAGGATACGTCAGCGAGCAGTGTTCGGAGTGGCAGATACCGCTGGTGGCAATGATGTACACACGCGGGCCGAAAATAAAAAGCGAATACGATGTCAAAAATATTAAGCACGCCGCCAGAGTCGGAGCGGAACTGGGTGCGGACATCGTTAAGGTCGTTTATACCGGCAGTGTCGAAAGTTTCCGCCAAGTCGTCGAGGGCTGTCCTGTTATGGTAGTTATCGCTGGCGGGCCAAAAATGGATAGCGACGAGGACATCTTCAAAATGGTTGAAGGCGCGCTCAAGGCCGGAGCAGCAGGTGTATCAATTGGCCGAAATGCCTTCCAGCACAAAACGCCTGAGAAAATGGTCGCCGCCCTCTGTAAAATGGTCCACAAAGGCGCCACCATCAAAGAAGCAATAGAAACTCTCAAAAAATAAATAATACCTGCGAGCTTTGGTTGCTGTCCAAAAAATGGTGTGTTCGGAACATTTACTTCTTTTTCAAGCCGCTAACTCAATTTTTTTCTCTATGAGTTCAGATTCACTAAAATCTATCGTAACATCCTTCACTCCAAAGCCCTTAGCTAAAGCTTTTAAGGTCTGCGTAGCTGAGTTCCGAATTTCTGACTCCATTTTTTGAAGGAAGGTATTCGCCATTTGACCTGCCTGTTGTCGAGCCTCTTCGATGAGTTGGTTTTTTGCACTCTCATTAAAGCCGGAGCCAAAAACCCTGTTTATTAAATCGGGTAATAACCAGGGTAGCAGTTTGGGGCTCTGTTCATCATAAATACTTATGTCTCTGATGCGAATGTCGTAGAAACAGTTTGGCATTTTCAACCGATATTTTTGGTTTTGTTCCGCCTGGATAATAAAATCTGGACTTCTCAAATTATATCTGAAATCAATTTCGAATTCGAAAATCATAGCCATTTTTTTCTCAGACGCCAGCCAATGAAGATATTCCTTGCCCCATTCTCCAAACCAGTGTTCAGTAACCCTAACAATCTCTTTTGTAACAATTTTGAAGACTACCAATTCACCAACTGAACGAAATTCTTCAATCCAAGAAATTGTGCTCGGTTTCTGTCCTTTTATTTTATTATTTTTCCATCGCCACCAAGTAAAAAACAGAACAAAAGATGCAGCAAATCCCATTATGCCCCCAATCAGTATTTTCTCCATTTTTCTATACCTCCTATAAATATATAACAGCCTTTAGAACGACATAAATTACCGTTCGTTAGCAACTGTTACCAGCCGAAAAAGATTGACAGAATTATATGATTATCGTTTAATTCTGTAAAGGCCAAATTTGTTCCTGGATAAAATGAGGGCCAAAAAATGAAGAAACTGTGGGTAAATGTGGTTCCATATAATAAGCAAATCGCCATAGCTGCGCTCGAAAGCGGCGCTGAGGCGGTCATTCTGCCTGAGGGGGATAGCGACAAGGTTCGGCAGTTCGGCAAAATAAAGACAATCGAGAAAAATGGTGACATCCGGCCTGGTATCGATGTCGAGTTTATCGACATCAAAAGCAAGGCAGATGAGGATAAAGCCGCAGCGGTGCCTGGCGAAAAAATCATTGTGCTTAGAATGTTAGACTGGACAATCATCCCGATTGAGAATCTCTTGGCCCGACGCGGCAAAAATATTATGGTAGAGGTCCAGACGAGCAAGCAGGCGAAACTTATGACCGAGATTCTCGAAAAAGGCGTCGATGGCGTGGTGCTTAATACTA
>CAZKOQ010000183.1:0-6870 GCA_964554425.1 uncultured Pirellulales bacterium
CCTCTTCTGCCCGAGCGGATTGAGACTGAATGTGCAGAACTTGCATTTGAACGGGCATCCCCTCGTTGGCAGCATCGTGTCGAACGTGCGTCTGCTGAGCCGAACGCCTTGCTGAACCCAGTAATAGTCGTGCCTTCTCAGTGACCGGTCAGGAAACGCAATATGCGTGATGTCAGGCAGATGGTGGATTTCGTTGTGGATGATTTTCCCGTTCTGGCGATAGGAAAGCCCCCGGATATCCTTGTATGGGACCCCCGTGACGATCTGTTTTATGATATCTTCGCCCTCGCCTCGCACGACAATGTCGATATTCGGGCAACGGTCAAACAGGCACTCGACTTCCAGCGTGGCCTGGTAGCCCCCGACCACCGTGGGAACCTCATCGGGCAGTTGAGAGATGAAATCACAGATGCTGTCGAACTGAGAGTGCCAGGCGATGCTGACGCATACCAGATCTATCTCGGCACTGATGAACGAGCTGAGCGCCTTCAGGTCCTGATAGGCCCTCTCATAACGAAGGTCGAGAAGCGTCACCTTGCCGACCAGGTCCTTCATGTTCGCGGCGATATACTCAAGGCCGGTCGGAGGGAAAATCCCCATGGCTGCGGTAGAATCCCCGAAATACGGGAACAGAGCGAGAACGTGTTTGTACTTGATCATAATGAGGATGATATAGGAAAAGAGCCGCAGATGCAAACAAATATACAGGGGTGGATTCACTTTTTAAAGTGCAACATAGTTGAGCTGCCGAGCGGCGGCTCAATCCGTGTCTGACCCAAACCAAAAACCGCCCCAAAAAAACCTTTGACTGGCTGAACCTGCCGGCAATAAAATCGTATAAATTACTCGAACGGCTTTGGGCGATTGCCAACAGTGTAATATGCGTCGCAAACTTTTGAAAAATAGTAACTTAAACGAGGCCAGCCGACTCCGGCTAAAATTGAAAATTTATCCGCCAAAGGCGAACTAACGACCAATAATAACCACTAACGCCTAAAAATTGGAGGTTAATATAAATGAATAGCATCAAAAAGAACACACGTCACATTGTAGTTGCAGCCCTTTCTTTTTTGTTTCTTGCCGCCCCTCTGTCGCTGTTCGCAGGGGATAAACTTGAGGACAAAGAAAGTCTGGCTATGCTGCGCCAGATGGGTAAGGCCCTTGCCAAGGTCGCCGAGAGGGCGTCACCCGCTGTTGTCGGCCTCGAAGCCCAGAAGACCGTTGTGCGGGATTACTCAACGTTTGAGAACTTGCCGTTCGGCGACGAATCCGACCCTTTCGGCGATGATTTTTGGAACTTCTTCCGTTATCGCCGCTCTCCTTCTCCCCGCCAGCGCACCCCACAGCCCAGAAAAGATGTCACCACCGCCAAGGGCTCCGGCTTTATCATTTCCTCAGATGGATATATCCTGACAAATAATCACATGGTCGGCGATGCTGAAAAAATTAACATTGAGCTTGGCGATGGCCGAAAGTTCACAGCCAAGAGAGTCGGTGCTGACCCTGAGACCGATGTCGCAGTGGTAAAAATTGAAGCCGACAAGCTCCCCTACCTGGAGCTTGCCGACTCCGACTCCGTTGAGGTCGGCGAATGGGTCCTCGCAATTGGCAACCCGCTGGGCTTTAGCCACACGGTTACAGCAGGCATTGTAAGCGCAAAAGGCAGGAGCGGCCTGAACCTTGCCACTTATGAAAACTTCATCCAGACCGATGCTGCGATTAACTTCGGCAACTCCGGCGGCCCGCTTATAAATCTAGACGGCAAAGTCGTCGGCATCAACACCGCCATTGTCGGTCCGGGCGGAAACATCGGAATCGGCTTTGCCATACCAATCAATATGGCTAAAAACATCGCTGAGCAGCTAATGAAAGGGGGCGGCATCGAACGCGGCTACCTCGGCCTCCTGCCCCAGGACCTCAGCCCGGAGCTTGCAGAAGAGTTCGGCTTGAAAGACAAAAAGGGGGTCTTGGTTCCTGAAGTTACCGAGGGTTCTGCAGCCGACAAAGCGGGTCTGAAACACAACGATGTCATTTTGGAACTAAACGGTCAACCGGTGGAATCCGCGGATGAGTTCCGCAGTAAGATTGCGATGATTAAGCCGGGGACTGATGTGAAACTTACTGTATGGCGGGATGGAGAAAAAAAGACCATTACCGCTACGCTTGCCAAACGCCCGCCGCTGGAAGAGCTGGCCGGCGCTCCGGATGTGACTGAGACGTTAGGTTTTACGGTAAGCAGCATAACTGATGAATTGGCATCACGTTACGGCTACAAGGGCCCGCCAAGCGGGGTTGTTGTTACCAACGTCGAATCGGGTTCGCAGGCCGAGCAGGTTGGCATTGCGCCTGGGGCGGTGATTAAGGAAGTGAACCGCGCGCAAGTCCGGAATTTACAAGAATTTAACGATGCAATAGAAAAGGCAAGAGAAAAAGGAATGGTTCTGTTGTTAGTAAAGCGAGAGCGATACACGTTCTATGCTCTGCTGGCAATTCCGAAGAAGTAGGACTTGCCATAACTTCTTTGTTACAAATAAGTTGGCCTCGCATTAAGCGGGGCCTTTTTTTTGGTTACGGGGTTCTTTTCACGTGAATCGCAACTATCGGTTCATTGTTCATCATTCGTTTTTCGTATATTGGGAGAGGTTTTTTTACCCATTTTTGGGACACTTGGTGGGGCGGGAAAATGCAGGGAAATTGACATAAGTGGATAAGAAATAATAGGTTAGGTGCGAAAAAGCGAAAATGCAAAAATTGGCACTTTTTCGCACTTTTTGAGAGGTTTTTAACACTTTTTTACAGAAATTAACCACGAATTGCACTGTTTTGTATGGAAATTTGACCACCCTCAAAATCAGGGCAAAAATAAGGGTCGAAAAGTCAAGAGATAAAATTCAAAGAATTCAAAAAAAATTTAGCCACGAAGGCACCAAGACACCAAACCGCAGATATTTTAACCACGAATTTACACAAATGGACACGAAGACTCAAAGGCACAAAGGTAACCACGGATTACGCAGATTACACGGATTCAATTAGCCAGCTTGGTGTTTCGCCACACGGATAGCGAACAAGTCTCGGCGAATTCTGCTTTCAAGGCAAAGTTTTGCAAACATTCGCTTTCGTCCACAAGGCCGATGTATCGACCTTCTTTGTGAGCCGGATGAAACAGATTATAAACCACGAAGAAATGAAAATAATTTGTTGGTGTGAATAATACACATTACCTGGCTAATAGTCCTTTCGACTAATCAAAAAGACTATTAGCATTTTACGAAACTCGAAATCCACGTCGGTTGGTTGTGGACGAACTATCTAAGGTCAGCTTTTCGGCTCAGGACGGGCACAAATGGGAGGACAGATGCCTGAGGACAGAGGACAGAAGACAAAGGGCAGAAGGGCGATACTCGATACTGGATTCTCGATACTTGTTAATGGGTAGATGGTCGATAGAGGACAGATTGCTAAGGCAAAAGCAAAAATGATGTCCGCAGATTTCCTCAGCCAGTGCCGCATCTAAAGAAAAATAGTTGTCTGCCCCTATTTCTTATAGTAAAATGGCAAAGCACATCCTGAAAACCTAATCACGATTATTTTTCTATTTTATTTAAGATTTTCAGTCCTATACCCACTGCGGTTAGTAGGCAGAAAGTGCCAACCAACATCATAATCCAGTGAATGTAATTCTTACCCGCACCCTTTGCAATCAGCAACTCCACAATCTCCTCAGAACCGCGGGCATGGTCCAGAACAGTTTTGTGATACATATCTTTAGTGTACAAATCTGCCCCATTTGCAATAAGAAGCTCTATCAATTCCTTATCGCCATTGTCAACTGCTAGGTGCAAGGGTGTCCAGCCTCCTTTGCCAGTTCTTGCATTTACATTAGCCCCGTGAGCGATGAGAAGCTTTGCTATATCCGTATGGCCTCGATAAACAGCTATGTGGAGAGCAGTCCCATCAAGACCACAATCTGCATTTACATCGGCTTCATTGGCAATCAGCAGTTTTACAATCTCTACATCTCCTTTCTCAGCAGCTTGATACAGCGGTGTCTCAAAAATTTCGTTTCGTGTGTTCACATCCCTGCCTTGTTCAATGAGTGTTTTTACTGTTTTTAAGTCGCCTTTGTATATTGCCTCATGAAAAGAAATGGCGAGGGCTTGCGAAAAAATGCTCGTAGTTAAAAGTAATACTACGAAAACAATTTGGTCTTTATATTTTCTACACATGTAACCAACATGGAGTTAAGCTGAATCTACCCTGCATTTTCGTCAAACAAGTTGTTTTGGTCTGTGGTTTGTTTCTTTGGGTGCTTTAACATAAGGTGATAGCAGGCTTGTTTTGTGATTTCTCTGCCGCGCTTGGTCCGCCGCCCAGATGGCGGACAAGTTTCTTACGTCCAAAGTCATCTTATTTATTCAGTTCTTCCCGAATACTTTGTGGCAGTGTTTCTTCGAGCTGGGGGAATTTTTCAACGATGCGGAAAATATCGGCTAAATCCTTCTGCCGTTTGCTCCTCCGCCTGGTTTTATCCATATACGCCCATACTTTGCCCTCTAACACATCTTCAAGGCGTGCGACCTTCATCGTGTAACCCAGCACTGGTCTATCCTGGGCATTTGAAATAAACTTCTGATATCGCGGGTCTTGCTGAAGCTGAATCCGCAGGTCGGAGCCTGGGCTTGTGATGTTCACGCTATGCTCGAATTGCTCAATCTTTAAGCCATGTTCTTTGGCCGCTTTGCAAATAACCCCGATATCTTCAACTGCGGCAACGATATCCAAATCCAAGCTCACAACCGGCTCAACATAAGCGTTTACGGCAAGTCCTCCGATTAGGCAATACCGCGAACCCGTTTTGGAAAGAATGTCCAGAAAAAGCTGGATAATATCAGATTTTCCGTTTGCTAAAGAGTTAATGAATTCTTTGCTGGTCATCAAATTTTCCCCTTTAGATGCCGCCTTGATTGAAGCCAATCATACCATTACCTGGCCACACCTATCACATTTTATCCGCCGGCCAGATGCTTCGCCTTGCGGCTCAGCATGACAACGAAATCGGTCAGTTTAAGTCAAAGATTAAAAGTCCGTGTTTTAGAGTATTATAGCGGGGATTATCGGGAAAGGCAAGGAGGATTTTCGATTTACGATTTTCGATTTACTATTTTTGATTTACTACTTTGCCAGCAGATGTTATGGTTCAGGAGTCATAGGTAATGGTGTGCACAGCAGACCCATTCAAGATGGAGCGTTATTCGATGCTAAGGCCAGATGCTTCGCCCCCACTGTTTGCTTGTGCAAACAAGCTGCGGGGGCTCAGCATGACAGGTTCAGGAGCAAATTATGTCGAATAGAAAAACTTCCGCGGCGTTCAGGATTATCTTTTCGATAAGTATTCTCTTTAGCGTATGCCTCTTTCGCATCGCCTTTTCAGCTCCGGCTGCTACTACCGCCAAAGACGGGCTTGAGGTAAAGGTGATGACCTTTAATATCCGCTACGGCAGTGCTGATGACGGCGAGAACAGATGGGAGAACCGGCGGCAAATACTAATAGATGTCCTAAAAGACAATTCCCCCGATGTTGTGGGTTTGCAGGAGGCGCTGGATTTTCAGATAAAGCAAATCCAGGAAGGACTTGGCGAATATGGCCGGCTTGGTGTTGGCCGTGATGATGGAAAAACAAAAGGGGAATATTGCGCTATTCTGTATCGGCAGGAACGTCTCAGCGTTGACCAATCCGGCACATTCTGGTTTTCCGATACGCCGGACGTCGCCGGTTCGAGCCACTGGGGCAACGCAAATGTGCGAATCTGCACATGGGCAAGATTTGTGGAAAAGAAATCGGGCAGGGGTTTTTACTTATATAACCTTCACTTAGACCACGTTTCTCAGCCCTCTCGCGAAAAAAGCGTTGTTTTACTGACCAAGCGCATCCGCGAGAGAAAACACCCTGACCCATTTATCATAACGGGTGATTTCAACGCCGGCGAAAACAACCCTGCGATATTGTATCTAAAAGGCAAGGCAGCCCTCGGCGAAGGCGAGAGCAAATCCGAAGATACGGTTCCCCTTGTTGATACCTTTCGCGTGCTGCACCCGGATGCCAACGAGGTGGGGACATTCAATCAGTTTGCAGGAAATCGCAAGGGGGAGAAGATTGATTTTATTTTTACTTTGCCGGATGTGCAGGTCCTTGAAGCGCAAATAGTCCACACCGAGCGCAATAGCCGATACCCTTCCGACCACTTTCCCGTTATCGCACGGATTCGTCTGCCTGCGACGACAACCCCCGGTAAAACGGGGGGCTAAATAGCTATATACGCAGTTCGGCGTTTTGGCTGAGCAGTAGTTTCTGCAACGCTTTGACATCGAGTTTACGCGGTGGCGTTTTGGTTTTAGCTGCCAAGGATGCTGCGCAGCCGGAGGCGTGGCCGATAGCCATTGCAGGCGCCATCGAGCGGGCGGACTGGAACGGCGCCTGGTCGCAGGAAATGCAGCGGCCAGTCAGGAGCAAGCCCTCAACCTTTTTCGGAACAAGTGAGCGGTAAGGGACATCGAAGCCCTCGTGGTTAAAGAAGTATCTCTTGCCGTGGTAGCTCGGCATCGGATTGGAGCTAATGGCGATGACATCGGGAAAGCGTGTGCCATTTATGGCGTCTTGCTCGGTGACGATGTATTCGCCGATGATTCGGCGAGTCTCTCGGACGCCGATACCGGAGGCCATCTGCAATAAGTGAACCGATTTCATTTAGGGATTCTTCCGCAGCTCCTGGATTTGGTCCCACAACTGCAGTCGAGTCTCTATTTCCGCACGTGTCAGGTTCTCGACATCCAGTCCATCACCGCCGAAGCCGGGACCCCATTTCACTA
>CAZKOQ010000184.1:0-6802 GCA_964554425.1 uncultured Pirellulales bacterium
CATGTTTTGCCTACGATTTTATCTTCGGTCGCGCTTTTCGCTTCAGAAGCCGGCACGTTTTTGTCTGATTCGCAAGTGCTGTGCTGCAAAGCGGTAGCCTCCGGGGTGATTGGCGGCTGATTTTTATAATTTTTCCAAACAAATTGCTGGCAAGCGAGTATTCCGCTCAACGAAGTGCCAGAACGCGGCATCAGAAAGGTAGTAAAGACAAAGGGTTTACAAATAGCTCCTTTTGGCGGTTGCTGGCTGACCGTTTATGCAGAGCACTTATAATTTTTGGCTTTTTATTGAGTTTTGGCGTCAAAAGATGTATACTTATATTAAGATTTTCAAATCTGCCTCAAAATGAACTGGAGTGTTGTTATGAACAAGCCAAAGGGTTTCACGTTGATAGAGCTTCTGGTGGTAATTGCTATTATCGCCATATTGATGGCGATTCTGATGCCCACCCTCAAGAGAGCGAAAGAGCAGGGCAAGCGTGCTGCCTGCCTGAACAATCTCAAACAAATGGGGCTTGCGTGGACCATATATGCAGATGAAAATGACGAAAAGATAGTAAACGGCGCCGCTGGTTTCAGTAATGTTAACATGTCCTGGGGCGACCACACGAACGAGCTGGCCTGGGTGGGTAAGTGTTATCACGACAATTGGGCAAGCGGCGAACAATTACCAGAGAAGCAACAAGTTGACGAGATTATGAAAGGGGCGCTTTGGTCATACTGCAAGAACGCCAAGCTCTATAGATGCCCAACGGGTTTACGAGGGGAGATGCTAACCTACGCCATTATGTTTTCTATGAATGCAGTTTGCCACACAGAAGTGCAAGGCGTGAAAGGGGCATTTATAAAAAAGCGAACCGAGATTCACAGTCCCGCTCCTGCCTTTAGATTGGTTTTTATTGACGAGGGCTGGATAACCCCCGATGCTTATGCGGTTTACTTCAGGTCTGAGAGGTGGTGGGATGCACCCTGCGTGCGCCATAGCGACGGAACCAGTGTAACCTATGCAGACGGCCACGCCGATTATTGGAAATGGAAAGCCGCTGAAACGATAAAACGCGGCCGGGATAGCAGCCCTACTAATCCGGGTACCGGTTGGACGCCTACCACCGATGAAAGCAGAGAGGACCTGCACAAGATGCAGAGGGGTTGTTGGGGGAAATTGGGATATTAATTAATGCACTGGTGTTGTTTTGTAACGATTTGTTTCCCTCCGATTGCTTCTTGTCCCAAAAGCCACCAGCACATAATCATTACCATTGTCCGAAGGTTTTTCCAGCAATCGTTTTAACTATAGCCAAAAGATGAATTGGAGAGAAAAATGAAACGTTTGATGTCAGACCTTACATCATTTGCCCGGTTGTTTTTTACAATCATTTTATCTTGTGTTATTTTTGGATTTAGCAGCTATCTGTTGGCCGGCAGTGACAAGGCGGCTGAAGGAAAGAAGAAGAAAGGATATGTCAAAATAGCCACTATCGGCCCCTCCCCGATTCCCGTGGATGATAATGCTGAACCTCAAAAGGTGGTGGAGAGGATGGTTTCGCACTGGAAGGGAAGATTTGCACAGGTTTTGCCGGATAAGCCTGACTTGATTGTTGTGCCGGAGGCCTGCGACCGCCCGGATAACTATCCTGATGAAAAATTACGGCAATATTACAAAGTCCGCAAAGACCAGGTGCAAAAATTCTTTGCTAAAGTCGCTAAGGAGAACAACTGCTACATTGTATATTCCGCATACAGAGAAGTGCCCGATGGGACTTTGCGTAATTCGAGCGTATTGATTGACCGCCAAGGCAATGTCGCAGGCATCTATAACAAAAATCACCCTACAATCGGTGAACTTGAAAAAGGCGTTCTTTGCGGCAGCGAAGCCCCGATTATCGAGTGTGACTTTGGCCGGGTGGCACTGGCTATTTGCTTTGACCTGAATTTTGATGAGCTGAGATTAAAATATGCAAAGGCCAAACCGGACTTGATTATCTTTTCATCGATGTATCACGGGGGATTGATGCAGCAGTATTGGGCATACTCGTGCCGATGCCATTTTGTTGGTGCTATCGCCGGAAAGGCAACGCCTTCCGAGATTCGCGACCCTTTGGGCCGCGTCGTTGCCTCCACGACTAATTATTTTGACTTCGCTGTTGCTGCCGTCAATCTCGATTGTGCCCTTGTGCATCTGGATTACAACTGGGAGCGTCTCAGGAAACTAAAAAATAAGTATGGGCCCAAAGTAAAAGTCAGCGACCCGGGCTGTCTGGCCGCGGTTCTGGTTTCCAGCGAGCACGAGACAATCGGCGTAGAGTATATGCTCAAAGAGTTCGAAATCGAGCGGTTGGATGAGTATCTTAATCGAGCTTTGGCACATCATCACAAGCCGGAAAACATAGAGCCAAAAGAGAAATAATCTGCACCGTCTTTGGCTTGTCAATTCTCCCTGGCTCTATAGCCAATTTTCTCAAAAGGTATTGGCTTGAAGCCGATTTTGTAAGCGGGCGAATCATCCTTCAAGCGGAAATCACCTTTCGCAGCGTCAACGAAAAGAGGGTCTGCATCAGCAAGGTTATCTCGAAGTTCAACCATTTCTTTGCTGGCGCCCCAGGTTATTTTTAGTAATTCGCTGCCCACCGAGATATTATGTGTCACCACGATATTACCCGGCGGGACCCCGTCCTCTTTGGCGTAATACTGTTCAAGGTCGGCAATTTCCGGATAGCGGGTGCGGTAGGGTGGCTGACGCCAATTCACATCTTCCAGCCGCTGCTTCATAGTTTGATACACCATATTATGCCAGACCGGCGCCTTACTTAAGCCCCGCCCATCAAGCTCAATTGCCGGGTCGCAATCTATAAAGATGTTGTTCTCGACCTTGAAGTCTCGGCCGCCTCCCAGGAAAACTGCACGGTGGAGCTTCCACAACACGTTCCCGTAAATCTCTGTGCCGCTGACGCAATCATCCATATAGATGCCCATCGAGCCCATACCCACTCCTCCGGTATGGTGGATGAAATTGTAGCGTATGATATTGCCGCGGTAACTATAGTCCCTGCCTGTGTATATCGCCCCCACATCGCCGGTCTCCATACAAGTATGATGTATCTCATTGAGTTCGATTAGATGTTCGTTGCCCGAGAAAAGGATAGCGCAGTGGGGATGGTCGTGAATTAGATTATTGGAGGCACGGATTCCGACTCCCGTTATCAAAATTGCCGGCACGTAACAGCGAGACCAACGCCCTACATTATGGATATGATTGTTGTGTGCAAAGTGCCCTGCTGCGGTAAGTGTCTTGCGGTCTCCTCCTGTTAGGGATATTCCGCCGTCGCCGGTCCCGTAAATGACACAGTCCGTTATGCCGTGATTACTGCTGCCATTTACTACGACTGCGTAGTTACCGACATTGCGGATGGTGCACCCTGCTATTAGGTTGTTGCTTCCTCTGGTAATTCGCACACCCTCTCCGCGTCCGCACTCTATTATCAACCCTTGAATTGTGATGTGGCTCGCGCTGTTTATGTCTATCAGCGGCTCTTCCAGGATGGAAACTGCGACATCGTCTTGCCCGATTGTAGCAGGGGGCCAGAAGTAAAGTATGCCGGCCTTTCGGTCCAAGAACCACTCGCCTGGCTCATCCAGCTCTTCAAGGATATTTAGAAAGTAGGACCGTCCCCCTGCCCGGAAGCCATAATTTCCGTATGGCGGGCTGGTTTTAATTAGGTGCTTTTCAGTGTCAAGCGTCTCAATATGTTCGTAGGAATTCGCCCAGTCATAAGCCCAATACCCGTGCACCCAAATATCGTTGTAATCTTTCCATTGTTTTGGCCTGTCCCCTTCGTAGTTAAAACCGCTTGTAAGTTTGCCCATCGTGCCCCCGTGGTCATCGCCAACCGGTTCAGGATATCCGGTAATTTTCAGAAAGCCCTCATTAGGCCAACGGGCCACAGTCATCGGCTTATCTCGAAAAAATAGCTCCAGGGCTGCCGGCGACGTTTTGCGGGCAAATCCTCTCGACTGCATCTGCCCAAATTTGGTCACGCCCTCGGCCTTCAGATTCGCCTGGCAGACATTTTCGCGAGCGGCAGTTTGCAATCTGGCTAAGACGGCCTGGTCTGTCGTTTTTTGCCAGTTCTTTACCGTTCGTCCGCCGGTAATTGTAACTTTCTCATTGGGCATCGCGCGATAGACAATCGGCGTCTCAACCGTGCCGGAATCGTCTGTTGACAGCTTAAAACCTTGCTCTAAATAGTAGCTTCCGCCTCTAATCCAGACTGTAACTGTCCCCGCAGGTAATCCTTTTGAGCGTTTCATCTTACCGATAGCATCTCGTGCCGCTCCAAGTGTCGCAAACGGGCCGTCGCTGGAGTCGTTATTTGGTAAAGCAAGCCGGCCTGACCATTTGTCTTTCCCGTCTGCTGAAACGTAGAAATTAAGTGAATTCTCCACGGCGCTCGCTGCCTGCACGAAAGACAAGATAAGTAACAGGATTATTGTTCCCCTTTTGTTCAGTCCATGCTTTTGTATCATTGGTTTTCCATCCTTATTGTTCTTTCATCAGGCGGGTAGGGGATTTACTTGCGTTGCGGTTCATAACCTGCTTTGCCAACAGTATCTATTGGCCCGGTAAAGCCCGGCCCACCCGCACTCACGTAGCCATAACTGGCACCTGACTCATCCGGGCTGACCCAGAACGAATATAGCTTGCCGCTTCTTAAATGGAATCTGAATCGCACATCTTTCCCCGCTAAAGATGAAATATCCTTTACACCTTTCCAGCTTACTTGCTGGATTGTGCTGTCTGTTGAAATCGGCACACAATTCTCAAAGGATAGACCTTCGACTGCTTTATTGTCCTCGGTCAAGACTTCCACTCGCAGCTCGCCGTTGGGATTATCAACATTTACAAATAGATACCTGCCTTTGAATTTCACAGGCCGTGTAATCAGCGCACCAACTTCATTGTCCGCATCCATAGAGGCAAAACCGTCGCGTCGCATCGTGGCCAGACCTGTGTGGCAGTTGCCGTCCCAGTAGCGGTCGCCCAGCATCCGCCCGCTGACGTAAAAATACAGTTTGTCTCTTACTACTAAGCAGCACCCACCCGCACTCTGCACGTTCCCCCAGTTCCAGGCCCCTTCGGTTGGATTGACGGGTAGAAACCGTGCACGGTCGGGCCGGTGCCAGTGAAAGCCATCTCGGCTAAAACCCGCCAGCAATTCGTTTCGCTTCTGAATCTTCAGTTGAGCGCAGACGTTATTAGGCGGCCCCTGCCAGATAGAAAACAATCCCAGCATAACGCTCTCGTAAGCCACAGCATCGAGGTTATAAAGTTGTGGCTCAACCTGGCTGTAGTTGGGGTCGGGGTGATGAGGGTCTAAGCGGTCGGCACACGTCCATGGCACCGAACCATTGGCAATCTGTTTTATGCCGGCGATTGCATCTGAGTGTTCAAAATATCCGCGACACCGGCCCACGCCCGTCTGGTCGGTGCGTAAGCTAAATACCCATTTCCTGCGAAACGGGTTGTAAAATACTGTTGTTCGGTCGCCTATCCTTGTGGCGCTGACAGCCAATGGTTCTGACCAGTGAATACCATTATCAGAACATCGCAGAGCCAAGCTCCATCTTGTTGGGATAGGTGTTGTTACAAACATCTTGTAACGGCGCTTGGGGTCCTGGTCTTGATAGTCGAGCCATACTGTGCTTGAGTCACGGTAGCGTCCGACGTTGGCCGGCTCTACATCGCGATGGCTGAGCACCTCGTTTGTCCCTGGCCTAACGTCAAATGACGGCTTCTCCCAGCCAATCCCGTCGCGGCTGATTGCCAAACAAGTGCTGGCGATGTAACCGCCCATATACCACATCTTAAATAGTTTATCTTTCGGGTCATAGAAAACCCCGTCGCTAAAAGGCGCAGCCGCCCTCGCCGCCTCTTCACATTCCCAGCTTTTGTCCGGCTTGAGAACCGGATTGTCAGGATGATACTGAGGCCTGTGATGGCTGCGTTTCAGCGTGGTATGCTCGATAAGAAAATCATCGACAAACAATTGCCGGCCAACGTCGATGACAATAACCTTCGGCGGACTCTCTAAGTATGGAACTCGCATCGGCTCACGGGTCAGTTTCTCAATCTGTGGAGGCCATTGGTTGGGCAGAACGATGCCGTTGTATAGCGTTTCTCCCGCCGGTGCCGAAGTAGCCAAACCACATAATACAATTCCACACCACATAATTTGTCTGAACATAGAACAATCCTCACTTTGGCTGGGATTCATTTTTCATGATTACTTGCAAAGGGACATCTTTATTTGCACAGCAAAAGTAACAAGCCCAATTTTATCCGACAAATAAGCTATTGCACAAAAAATACGCTCAAAAGTTATCCGAATACGGAAAATTCTTGCAATCTTCAGTGGAAAGTCAATAGACCGCAGGCAACATACCGGCTTTTAGCAAGGTTTAATGGCTATTGGCCGGTTTTTATGGCTTTCTGACGCATTTTTCTTGACAATAAGCCCCCTTTTGTAGTATCTTAAAGAAATAAAGGCGTTTATTATCTAAAAAGCTGTCCATTCAAAAGTGTAGTTGTTTTGAGGAAAGAAATAGAATGAAGCACGGACGGCTTTCAATCCGCAGAGCGGAGACCTATCTCTACCGAAGAAAATCTGTCAATTTACAGGCATCATTCATCTCTTATATCTCTTTTTTTGAAAGGACCTGAAAATGGAAACGAAAGGAGAACTGTTGTTTTTAGTTTTTGTAGTTCTGGCTTTATCAGCCGCAACCACAAACGCCACAATCGTAAC
>CAZKOQ010000185.1:0-6756 GCA_964554425.1 uncultured Pirellulales bacterium
GTATCATCATTGATGGCCATAAATTCGCTTATGACCAATTCGCCGCCCAGCTTGCGCCAGTTGCCGGCCAGAAGTGCTAAGTCGGCGAAATTCACGCCGTTGGCATCGTCAAAGTCGGCTGCGCTGCCGGTGGCGGCCAGCCACTGCTCAGCAAAATTGGCTAAGTCCGCAACGCTTACCTCGCAGTCGTTGGTCAGGTCGCCTGTTGGGCACGTCGCCGGTAGGGAGGTGGGAAGGGATACTAATAGCGTTAAAATGCACAATGAGAATTTCGCAGAAGTGGACACCGTGGTTGTCTCCTTAATTGTCATCTATGTGGTAGCAGTCGATTGCTTTGTTTTTATAGGTCCTAAAAACCGTTTTGTTCTTAATATATTTTAACATATCGGGACATTTCAGTCAACGACTTTACCCTTATAGCCGCTTCCGCTGTGAATTACCCCTTTGGGTATAGAGTATCGCAAGTTCTTGCTATGGCTATAAATATGACTTTTTACTCGATATCGTGCACTGATACTGACAATTCAAGACAACAACGACCGAAAAAACAGGCCTGTTAACTACTACGCATCGCCATAGTTATATGTTTCGCACCATTTAAGGCCATGTAGGTTTTGTTTCTGTTACCGACCGGTGGAGTTTAGCGTCCTAAAAAATCTTCTAAAATCCCGTAGTTTCCACGATAGACAAATTCTTTAAAGGCGCCTACAATAGTATAAGTTTGAGTTAAAATGAGCATTAACGCTCATATCGAACGTATATTTGGCAATCAAACGCCTTTTATTGCGAAAGAACGTAATGATTTGAGGAGGTAAAGTTATGAATGAATTATCCAAGAGTATGCATCGATGTGTTATTATGGTGATATTGCTTTTTCTGTCGGACATGACTTTGCATCAGGCGCAGGCGATCATCTTCAGCGATGGGAAAGTGCATATAATTGACGCGTTTATCGATGAGGGAGTGTGGGTGAGCGACGGTCCAGGCGCTCAGCCGACAACCGTAAAGGTACATCCCAACGGCACCATAGCATGGGGTTTGGATGTTTCTGGGCATAGTATTGTAGATATCGAGGGAGGATATATCCTCCCAAGCTTGACCGGCCATGGCGACAGTCTCATAACCCTTGCTGGGGGCACGGTCAACTCTCTTGCCTTATATGAAAGATGTCACGCCGTTATGACGTATGGCGACATCCCATGGGGAATTAACTGCTACAAAAACAGTTATTTTACCTTAAAGGATGGGGGAACGGTTAACAATAATATAAGGGTCTATGACGAGGCCCAGGTTGCCATTAAAGGGGGCACTATCCCTGATAACATTTTCGCTTATGGCGAAAGTAAAGTTTGGTTCGTCGGCGGGCATCTGGGTGGTTTTTATGCCCTGGGTAACTCCAAAACCTTTATTTCGTGCGGATGGATCGGGCAAACGATTTCTAGTGAAAATGACAGTCTCATCGTCATATTAGGTTCTGGTTTTAATTACCCATATGGTTACATCGTGCCAGCTTCCGGTTCTCTACAGGGGAGCCTGGCTGATGGGAATCCTCTAAAAAACAATTTTAGCCGCAATGGTAATAGCAACATATTCCTGGCCAAGTCTAATCCTGCGGATTTTGATCACAATGGGATGGTTAATTTCGACGATTTTGTTATTTTGTCCAATTATTGGCTGGTGACGGATTGTCATACCAATAACAATTGTGGAGGGGCCGATTTTGAGACAGACGGGAACGTCGATTTTGAAGATTTAAGACTGTTTTGTGAAAACTGGTTAAATACTGCGCTACCATAGACGTAATCAAGGCACCTGAAAATAGCGGGTGATGGAGACGGATACCATAGGGAATCTGGTATAGCCCAAAAGGGTGAAATGACAGCCGGATAATTTGATATAATTCCTGGTTAGCCATATTTCTGAGGGAACAAAAGCCATGCGGAAAGCAAACCTAAAAACCTTGTTCGCGATTTCGATAATTTGGGTAACATTGGTTTGGTCTGATGTTTCTATTCAGGCTGCAACCCGTTATGTACCTATCCCATACGCTACGATCCAAGCCGCGATAGATGAGGCGGAGTCCAACGATGTTGTGATTGTGGCTGACGGGACGTACACCGGAGACGGGAATCGCGACATTAACTTTAAGGGCAAGGCCATAACGGTCAAGACCAAGAATGGCGCTGCCAAGTGTATTATCGATTGTCAGGGCATGAGTCGAGGATTCAAGTTTGTCAGCGGGGAAGGTGCGAACTCTATTCTTGATGGATTTACAGTAAAGAACGGGAGCGCACCGTTTGAAGATATTTATGGAACTGGGAACTTTTTTCCTGCTGGCGGCGGAGTCTATTGCAAGAAAACCAGTCCGACGATAGCAAACTGTGCGTTTAACGGTAATTATGCTCAGAAAGCTTATGGAGGCGGTGGCGGCGGGATATACTGTTCTGAAAGCAGTCCAACGATAACAAGCTGCACGTTCAACGGGAATGGCGCAGCTTCTGGCGGCGGGATATACTGTTCTGAAAGCAGTCCAACGATAACAAGATGCACGTTCAACGGGAATGGCGGAGGTTTTGGTGGCGGCGTGTGCTGTAGTGAAAACAGTAATCCAACGATAACAGGCTGTACGTTCAGTAACAATGCTGCGTCGGGTTTAGGTCGTACAACTGCCGGCGGCGGTGTGTATTGTTCCAAAAGCAATCCGACGATAAGGAACTGCACGTTCAGTGGGAATGGCGGAGGTTCTTATGGCGGTGGTGTGTGTTGTTCTGAAAACAGTCCGACGATAATGAACTGCACGTTCAGTGGTAATACTGCACAGTGTGGTGGTGGGGTAAGCTGTGGTTACGATAGCAGTCCAACGATAACGAACTGCACGTTCAGCGGGAATAAGTCAGTGTGGTGGATGAACATGGGCGGCGGGGTGTACTCTGGGTCGGCGAGCAGTCCTATGATAACGAGTTGTATATTGTATCAGGATAGACCACAAGAAATATGGGAGGAAGGGTGGCCTTTACCAGCCAAGACTGCGGTACACTACAGCGATGTTGAAAGCGGGTGGGCAGGTGATGGGAATATTGATGTGGACCCACAGTTTGTCAAGCCGGGGTATTGGGACGATAATGGGACACCGGGGGACACAAATGACGATTTTTGGGTTGGCGGGGATTATCATCTGAGGTGGGGTTCAGCATGCATTGATAGGGGGGATCCGGGTTTTGTTCCAATCGAAGGGCAGAAGGATATTGATGGTGAGCCGAGGGTGATGGGCAGCAGGGTTGATATGGGGGTCGATGAGGTCGGGCAGAACTGCGAACCCGTAATCAGCAGTTTAGCAGTGAGCCAGCGCAGAGACGGATCGAGGATCGTTGACATACGTTACGGCCTCTACGATTCTGACGGGGACAAATGCTGCGTGTCGATTGAGGTAAGCAGCGACGGCGGAACAACATGGACCGTGCCCACAAGCAGTGCCACAGGTGACATCGGCCCTAATATTATCCCCGACCCCAACCGGCACATAGTCTGGGACCCCAAGGTTGATGCCCCTGGACAGACCGGCTGCAACTTCAAGGTCCGTATCACGGTTGATGATGGGAACGGTGGAATTGAACGTGGAGAATCAGGGCTTTTCTGTCTTTTTCACCGCCAACCAATGCTCCATGCCGTCTTAGTGGGCTGCAAAACGACGGTGCACAAGCCGCTGTGGGACGCGACCTTTCATGGAAATCTGGAAGCACAATGGCTTGGCCATCTCATTGACCTGCTTCCCAATCGTGGCGCCGTTGAGTTAGTCGAGATCCAAAATGACGACCCCAACAATTTAGACAACGTTCTTTCGGCCATACGAAGCGTTTCAAGCAAAGTTGAATCTGATGACATTTTTCTGTTCTTCGAGACAGGTCACGGCAGAACTGGCCACATAGGCGATGACCTGAACGAGACAAAGGGCATAACGCTCGCCGATGAGTGTCTGGTTCTTACAGAAACTCCCGAAAGCGGAGTTGCTTTACTAATTGACAACCAGCTAACTGAAACGCTGCGCGCCGAACCGAAACTACAGAACGCAACAAAAATCATTGTCTTGACGGGCTGCTACACAGGAGGTTTTTGGGGAGGAGGGGACGGTGATCTGGATTCACTCAGTAACATCGCTTTGATTGCGGGAGCACCGGAGGACAGGACCGCCCAGTGGTGGGGTTTTGGCGACATCGATGGCTCCGCACTTGGCAGCAATTTGATTAAAGCACTGACTCGCATTCCGGCTGGTCCAAACATGGGCTGTTTGAATGCCGACACTAACTTTGACCATACCCTCACGTACGACGAACTGAAGCAATATGTCGGAGGGATTCAATTTGAAATACCCTCCGGTTCCGAGTGGCGTATTCTGGGGGAGGAATTCGGCGATCCTGCTGAATTCGAGTTCGCACCGGTCATTATGTGTTCGACAGATTTCAATCCAAACTTCACTATGGTGTTACCGACCGGCGACTTAAACACCGATGGTAAAGTGGACTTTATCGACTTTTCCGTTTTTGCTGCGAATTGGCTTGACGTAGATTGTAATCAGACCGATAGGTGTAGTGGCGCCGACCTCGATAAAAGCAGAAAGGTGGACATTTTCGATCTCGGAGTCTTATCCGAACATTGGCTTGAAGGCACTACGCCTTAGGTTTATTATCGAACCTCCATCGTGGGTTCGGTTGTATTGGTTTGTGCCTTTGTCGGTACTTTCAATCGCTGCGCAGTATTTTTGCGCCTTTGCCTTGCTGGATTAAGGGGACGTAGGTTTTCAGTTCTTCGAGAACCTTTGGGTCGGTTAGGTCGATAACCTTTTTTCTTTCGTGAGACATATAAGCAGCCATAATCAACATTGTAATCAGGCGGCCATATTCGAAATTCAGCATCGCATCTTTGCCTTGTTCAAAGGCGGCCAGCGTGTTTCGCCATTCAGCGGAATATCCATAAAGGTCTGGCTCGTTCGGCTGCAAAGTGAGCGCCCCTCGCGTTGCCTGCGCCTTCTCCAACGCAAGCTCACTATCTGTAACAGCGGAAGCAGCAGCGTCGCTAATAAATAGCCCGGCAGGGGACTGGAGCGAGTTAATGGTGTAAGAATAGCCCGGCCCGAACGCCTCCATAAGCAGCCGCAGTCCCGGCGCATCGAACATCCAGGAATTTGTCGCCTGTGTAATTCCGAACAAGCCCGTTTCGGGGTCCTTGAATGTTACCGACACATAAGAGTAATCCTCCGCAGGCGTTTTGGAGTAGTCAACGCCTCTTTTCTTTAGTTGGCTAAGCCATGGCTCCTTGCCCCATTTTAGTAGTGCCATATTTGCGCTAACGGAAACCGGCATCAGGTAATTGGGCGGCTTTCCGCTGGGGGTGAGCATAAACATCCCGCCTGCGATGCTGTGGCAGCCCATATCGCAGCAGACGCCGCCACCTTGTCTTGTGGGGTCCCAAAACCACGGCTCGTGCGGGCCTCCGTGTTCTTCGGCGCTGCGAGAAAGGTGCACCGCTCCCATCTTCTTTTCAACAAGTGCGATCTGCTTGCGGGCCTCGGTCATAGAGGGCATAAATAGCTGGTTCTCAAAGTATGCAGTGGGCACGCCGAGCTTCTTTGCAATCTTAACTAATTCATCCGCCTCTTTGAGGTTTCTGGCCAGCGGTTTCTCGCAGATGATTCCTTTTAGTTTAGCCCCGCTTTTCATGGCCTTTGATATTTCGTCCATAATCTCAAGCCGGGCAAAATTCGGTGCAAAAATTCCGACAACATCAACGGCTGGACAAAGCGATTCCACGCTCTCAAATACCTGTGTCTTACCCAGGCTATCTTCACTCGCCCGCTTTGCGAGCTGCTCCGCTCCCTGTGGTGCACAGACACCTGCAATTTCCACATTTCGCACCGAAAGCAAAGCCCTCTCATGAAAGCCCGCCACAAAGCCCGCTCCAATCATTCCTATCCTTAACATTGGTCAAATCCTTTCAAAATTTGGCGTCATAGGGCATTTTTGCGATTTTTACATATTTTTATCTCTTTTTGCCAACTAAATATTTACCTCAAATTTTGGCCTGATACAACCCGAAAAGAAATAAAATGGCGCAAAAAAACACGATTTTCTGGGCTGATAGCTGCGATTACAGGCAAAAATATACCTCTAAATATGAATAAATAGCCGATTTTCGATGAGCTATCTAATCTTATCAATGCCAGAAACGAAAGTCCGTAAAAATTCGGCCAGACACATTGATAACCGGTGGGACCTGATGCTCGGCTAAAAACTGCTAACTTTTTGGCAACTTTTTTGTGGAGACCTGCCTTTATGGACGAAAATATATTAGTCAGAAGCGTAGGGTGCATTGCCGGATTAACGAGCCGGGCTGACAGGATTATAAAAGGTAATGAAAGTTATGGCTGTGAAATTGAGAAGATTGGGCGGATAAGGGGAGCCGCCATAGTAGAAAAGAAAGGAGACAGAAAATGCCGGTAACAAGAATCGCAGAGAGAAGTGTCACAATGTCGGAGATAAGGGACAAGGCAAAGGGTTTCGGGATAAACCCAGGAAAAATGAACAAAGTCGAGCTTATCCATGCCATTCAGGTGGCAGAAGGATATTCGACTTGCTATGGAAGGTCAAACGGCCAGTGTCCACAAATGGAGTGCTGCTTCAGGGTGGATTGCCTTAAGCTAATACTATAAATCCTCCGTAATACAGCTTATTTGGGCGTTCTTGAGGAAAGGCGGGAGGAAGG
>CAZKOQ010000186.1:0-6740 GCA_964554425.1 uncultured Pirellulales bacterium
GTCATCATCCTGATTTGCCCGCCGGTAAAGCTGATGGCATCATAGCCCATAGCAGTGAGCGCCATAGCAAAAAGCGAGACACTCTGCTGCTCGCCGGTGCTGAGCAACTGGTCCATCTCTCGTTTAGGCGGATTCGGATTTAGCTCCAGAGCATCGGCAATAAGCTCATCGGTTTGTTGGCCACGAGCCGAAGCCACCACCACAACCTGATAGCCCTTTTTGACTGTCTCAATCACTCGTTTGGCTGCTCGGCGGATTTTTTCCGCATCCGCAACCGAGGTGCCCCCAAATTTTTGAACTATTATAGCCATTGCTGCCTCATTAAAATGTGAACTCTATCTTTTTCTGCAGTATATTTAATTCGGCTTCGACTCCTAATTTCTTTAGCTTTTCAGAAAATACTCCATCAATTCAAAACCATTCTCTATCCGCAGCCCCGATTTGGCCCCGTTTGCCTCGCTAAACGGCATATCTATAATGCCGTTTATGTCGCTGCCCGCCATTGCAAATGGCACCGGTTCATTCGAATGAGCGCTGCTTCTTACAGGCGTAGGGTGGTCAGGCATAACGAGTATCCGCCAGCTTTCATAACCCTGCAGCGCCTCCAGCACAGGCCCCACTATGAACTTATCAATCTGCTCAATCGCCTTCTTTTTCATTGCCGCGTTGCCATTGTGGGCCGCCTCGTCCGGCGCCTCGATATGGACAAAGACAAAATCATATTTTTTCAGCGCCTCGACCGCCGCTAAGCCCTTGCCCTCGTAATTTGTGTCGATAAAACCTGTCGCCCCGGGAACATCTATCAAATCAAAATCCACAAGTGTCGCCAGACCCCGCACAAGGTCAACCGCAGCAATCGCAACGCCTTTGATTCCAAATCGCTTCTCAAACCGCTCTACCGTAGCCCTCTTACCCTGTCCCCAAAGCCAGATTGAGCTAACCTGGTTCTCACCTAAGTCCCTCCTGACCTTATTAACATCGTGATTGGTAAAAAGTTGTTGTGACCGAGCCATCAAATCAATAAGTAATTCTGCACCCTTGCCGCGCGGCAAAATCTTTTCTACCGCTATCCCGATATTATCGTGTGGCGGATACGTGTGAACCTCAAAATCAAGTCCCTTGAACACAACCAAGTGTCTATAGCTTACACCTGAGTAAAATCGAATCTTCTCATTGCCAAGCACACTATCCAGCTCCCTTATCAGGTTGCCGGCTTCGGCAGTGGAGATATGCCCGGCGCTATGGTCTGCCATCTTGCCGTCGGCAATGGTAACTAGATTGCATCTGAACACCCAGTCATCTATGCCCAGCTTGATGTTACGTGCCGCCGCTTCAATTGGTGCTCGCCCGGAATAATATCGCCGCGGGTCGTAACCCAACAAGCTCATCTGTGCCACATCGCTGCCTGGCTCCATATTGACCGGAACTGTCCTGACCAGGCCCAGCCGACCTCGCCTGCTGATTTTGTCCATATTGGGCTTGTCGGCGGCCTCTAAAGCAGTCTTATTGCCGAACTGCTCAATCGGCTCGTCTGCCGCACCGTCAGGCACAATTATTACGTATTTGGTCATATCTTCAGTTTCGACTTTTTAATTTTCTCTGTCTTCGGGAATATCAACAATCCTTATACACACCGGCTCTCCCCTGATAACATCCACATTCTTCAATTCATTCAAAGCAGCACTGATATTTTTCTGTGGCGTATTGTGTGTGGTGATTACTACCGGCACGGTATTGTCGGGTCCCGCTCCTTCGTGCTGCAGCGCCCCTGAAATACTTATCTGGTGGTCACCAAGTATCTTGCCATACTGCGCCACCACGCCCGGCTGGTCCTTGGCCATCACTCTTATATAAAATCTACTTACAGTGTCGCCAATTATTTCTATCAGAGGCAATACTTCGTTTCTCGGCCTCAGATGCAAATGCCGGAAAGTAGTAGCAGAGTTGCCTAAGGCAACGTCAATAATATCTGCAACCGCCGCGCTCGCCGTGGGCATCATTCCTGCACCTCTTCCGTAGAACATTATCTGTCCCACCGCGCTGCCGAATATGTTAATAGCGTTAAATGGCCCTTCTACACGGGCAAGGGCGCTATCTCTGGAAATAAAAGATGGATGAACCCGAAGCGAAATCTTGTTCTGCTTACTTCTCTGCCCAATCGCCAGCAGCTTCAAACAATAACCCATCTCTGCTCCGTAGCGAATATCCTCCTTTGGAATCCCATCGATGCCCTCAACATAGACATCATCTAATGTGATTTCGCATCCAAAAGCTAAAGAGGCCAAGATCGCCAGCTTGTGTGCACTGTCCGTTCCGCTTACATCCAGCGTAGGGTCGGCCTCCGCATAGCCCTTCCGCTGGGCCTGCGCCAGGGCCTCATAGAAATCCTCACCCTTGTTTGCCATATTCGAAAGGATATAGTTACAAGTCCCATTCACGATTCCATACATCGCCGTGATATTGTTCGCCACCAATCCTGTCCGCAGAGCCGATATAATCGGTATCCCTCCCGCACAACTCGCCTCAAAAGCTATGCAGCGATTATTCGCAAGGGCTGCCCTATAAAGCTCCGGTCCGTGTTCGGCTAATAACGCCTTATTGGCAGTAACCACGTCCTTCCCGGCTTTGAGCAGCTTCAACTGAATCTGTTTCGCTGCATCGGTCCCGCCGACCATTTCCGCGCCTATCTGAATGCTGTTGTCTTTTAGCAGCTTGTCAAGGTCATTGGTAAGAATACCCGCCGGCAGCTCTACTTCGCGAGCCGACTCCGTATCAATATCCACAACGCACGCAAGTTCCAGCCGAACGCCGGTCCTGGCCGCTATTGAGTCCGCATCTTCCAATATCAGCTTCGCCACACCGCTTCCTATAGTGCCAAAACCAACTAACCCAACTTTTACAACTTTTTCAGGCATATTTTTGTCTCTCATAAATCATTTTTTGTAGCAGTAGTCTATAAATTCAATAATCAATCGTCAATAATCAACAATCAATTTATACCCGTCAAGCAAAAACATCAGATTCATACGCGTTATAAGCAAACAAAATAATCTGGTCAATTTGGAGTTGCCTCTGCCTTGAAAACAATCGCCTGGCAGACCGCAATAAAAAAAGTTGAGGTTGACAGCCGTTTCCAGGTAGGTTATTTTATTACACCAGTAGTCTGTAACATATGATTCGCAGGGTTGTCATGCTGAACGAAGTGAAGCATCTGGCTAACAAACGCGTTTCTACTCTCGTAAGCCGGATTTTTCGCCCCCCTTCGGCGGGCTCAAAATGACACCCATCATTTGACGTGTTAGAGACCACTATACGTAATCAGGTTACCTAAAGTAAAATATGCTTATGTAAGAAGCTTAACCTACCATCGAAAGGCAAAAGACGTTAAGGAGGCAAACAAATGAGATGTGTAAAATTGTTGGTCGTTATCGTAAGCATCGCAGTTTTAGCCGGTTGTCAGGGAGGAAAGACAAAAATGTCAAAAATCACATTCGGCGATGACGTAGCGTTCCTCAAAAACCACACCGATGTTGTCCTGTTGTCGGATTCATCAGGCAAAAGCCAGGTTGTAGTCCTGCCAAAGCTCCAGGGCCGCACAATGACCAGCTCCGCAGAAGGCGACAAGGGCCTAAGTTTTGGCTGGATTAACCGCGAGCTTATCTTATCCGGCAAAATCGCCCAGCACATAAATGTTTTTGGCGGCGAAGACCGTTTCTGGATAGGCCCGGAGGGCGGCCAGTACTCCATCTTCTTCAAAAAAGGCGTGCCCTTTGACCTCGAACACTGGTTCACGCCGGCCCCTATTGACATCGAACCTTTCGAGCTTGTCTCCAAATCCGCAAGCCGTGCAGTCCTCAAAAAAGATATGCAACTGGAAAACTACTCAGGCACCGCCTTCAAACTTCGCGTGGATAGAGAAATTGGGGTCATCCAGCAGGCGGATGCCGTCAAATTACTGGGCGTAACGCCGGCCCAAAATGTGAAAATGGTTGCCTTTGAATCAAATAATAAAATGACCAACACCGGCGACTCCGCCTGGGAAAAAGAAACTGGTCTGCTTTCTGTATGGGTTCTCGGAATGTTCAATCCATCGCCCCAGACGACCGTCGTAGTCCCATTCAACACAGGCAGGGATGAAAGACGCGGTCCAATCGTCAACGATGCCTATTTCGGCAAAGTCCCCCCTGAGCGCCTGAGAATTAAAGATGGCATCCTATTTTTCAGCGGCGACGGCCAGTTCCGTAGCAAAATCGGTCTTTCACCGCGACGCGCCAAACCGGTGCTTGGCAGCTACGACGCAATAAATAAAGTCCTGACAATCGTCCAGTATAATAAACCACGTCGTGCCGCAGATTACGTCAATTCAATGTGGGAAATCCAAAAGGAACCTTATAGGGGCGATGTTGTAAATTCATACAACGATGGTCCTGCCCAGCCCGGTGCCAAACCCTTAGGCCCATTTTACGAGCTGGAAACCTCGTCTCCGGCGGCAGCATTGAAGCCAGGCGAGTCGATATCTCACATACATCGAACGTTTCACCTGCAGGGCTCTGAAGCCGACCTCGAACCTATCGCTAAGGCGCTGCTCGGTGTTACTATTGATGAAATCAAGTCGGCCTTTGTCGCTGCTCAGCCGTAAAAAATGAAGTTGGACTTTTTGTAACAAAACCTTTAGCGTGGTATGTGGGCTTTGCTGCCTACAGACCGAAACGTCGGTCTTTATACAAAGCCGTTTTCTGCGATATAGACGCAGCCGTCTAACTGCGCCAAGAAAATCCCCTTAAAAAAATACCTTCGCATTGTTATCCTATTCGCCGAAAAGTTGTAGTTGTTTCAAACTGATGTATCTTGGGATTTTGATGTTGAATAATGTCGCTTTTATGAAGACTCGAATAAAAAAACTCCTAATTACAACAATACTCAGTCTATTAACCACAGGTCTTACCAGGGCAGACCTGCTTGAAAAAATCAATGCCGTCATTAGCCAGCCATCCCAGCAGAAAGTCCATTTCTCAATCCATATCATAGATGCCGCCTCGGGAGCGACCGTATATAGCCGAAATGAAACAGAGCCAATGGTCCCGGCCTCAAATATGAAAATCATTACCACCGCGGCGGCCTTAAAGTTCCTGGGCCCCAACTATGTCTATAAAACAAAAATCGGCCTTGTGGACAGCACATTGGTAATAGTCGGAAGCGGCGACCCGCTGTTCTGTGACAGAATTACTGACGCCAAATATGGGCGAGAACCCGGCTGGATATTCAAAGACATAATAGAATCACTAAAGTCCGGCAATGTGAAAACAATCAACAACGTCATTATTGACACCGGCATATTTGATGACCAGCGAGTCCACCCAAACTGGCCTAAAAATGAGCTGAACCGCTGGTATGCCTGTGAGGTGAGCGGCCTGAATTTCAACTGTAATTGCGTCGAAATCGGCGCAAAAAACGTCCTCGGCAAGGTAATCATCTCTCTCGACCCACAGACTGACTTCATAAAGCTCATCAACGAGGTTACGCCGGTCTCAAATGGCGCCGGCGTCATTGGTGCTTATCGCAACCGCGAACCTAACCGGCTTATCGTCCGCGGCAAATGTAAAGACCAGCTCGAGCCATTTCCTGTTGCAATTGAAAGACCAGCTATGCTCTTTGGCTACCTTCTGGCAGAAAACCTGAACAAAGCGGGCATAGACACTAAGGGCAATATTGTCGAGAGAGCTTTGCCCGATGGCAATAATCTCAAGATTGTTGCCGAGCATTCAACCCCGATAGCCGACTGCTTGGCACGCTGTAATAAAGATAGCTTGGGTCTGGCAGCAGAGGCATTGTTGAAAACCATTGCCGCCGTCAACAATACCAATAGAAGAAATGGAAGCTGGAAAAGAGGCCAGGAATTGATTCACCAGTATCTGTTGGACCTCGGCATTGACAACAGCCAATTTTATATCGATGACGGCAGCGGCTTGAGCATGCAAAACGAGCTTAGCGCCTTTTCTATAACAAAAATATTATTATATATCCACAATAGTGAATATTGGCAGCTTTACAGAGATTCGCTGGCGGTAGGGGGGGTGGACGGCACAATCGACAGATACTTCACCGAAGAAAAATACAAAGGTAAAGTCCTCGGCAAAACCGGTTACGTCAGTGGAGTCAGGTCTTTTTCAGGAGTATGTGTTACTGCAAAAGGCGATTACATATTCTCCATCCTCGCAAATAACGCCAACGGCCAAACCCGCGAAGCAATCAACGATGTCGCAAAAGCAGTTTACGACTCCTTCGAACCCCAAACTCCAAAGAATAACACAGAACCAAACGACTGAAAGGGTAGTTCGTCGTTCATAGTTCGTAGTTGGTAGTTCATTGTTCATCGACAACGAACTACGAACTCATAACAATGAACACTACCTACGGCTGTTCTTCCAGCCAGTGGGAGGACAAAATCGCCAAATCCAGAAAATCGACTGTGCCGTCGTAATTATTATCTGCCGGATTGATTCCGGTAAGCGTTTTCAGGTAAGGATATGTCTGGCCGTTACCGATTCCCCAAACATTTGCAAAGTCCCATCCTTCTGAGGTGAAGGTAGAAAGCGTCTTCATCTGGGCCGTTGTTTTGCCCATTGCACCAGCCGGATCCGGGTCCTCATTACCTACTCCGTCTGTCAAGCCGCTGGTCTGGATATCCCAGAAACAGGCATCTATTAAACCCCGATTCTCCCCCACCAGCCCGCCAGCAT
>CAZKOQ010000187.1:0-6728 GCA_964554425.1 uncultured Pirellulales bacterium
TGTAAAGTCAACATTTTCAACCCCTTTCGTATGATTTGAGTATTGGTTCCATTATAATTCTTATCTTGCAACAATTTGTCTGGTCCATAGGCATACTACTTTAGAACGTGTAACCGTTCACGGGTCTTTTAGTCCCGCCGTGTTGGCGCAGATAAGCCCTCCGACATCTGTACCAAGTGCGCGTGCGCCCAAACAAAAGACTGTGACCAAAACAAGTTTGGAAAGTGACTTTTTTATAATACGGTCCTCCTAAAAATGGTTTTTAGAACAAAATACGTTTTCTTTCCGCTATAGCGAACGTAAGGAGATACCCTCCTTATAAGTATCATTATTTTTGTAATTGTACCGAAGGAGTTGTGAATGTCAAGACAATTATAGGACGTTTTGGTTTTTTTATAGGTTCTCTGTCATTTTTCAGTCATCGTGCTGTTTTCCGGAGGCAGGAAACTGGGCGCCGGTTTCGCCTAAATAATCAATAATCGCTAATCAATAATCAGTTTTCTTAGACCAGGCCTAACCGTTCTGCCTCGGCGTATAGGTCGTATTGTTTCATCTTTTTGAATAGCGTTGTGCGGTTTATGCCGAGTGCCTTTGAAGTTGCCTGTCGATTCCATTGATTAGCTTCAAGCACCTGGCGAATGATTTTTTTCTCCGGCTCAGCCATCGCCTCTTTGAGACTGGTCGGCTTATATGCTCTTTGCTGGTTTTGCTCCTGTATGATTGCGGCAGGCAGGTCCTCTACTGCCACGAATTTGCCTTTACCGAGCAGAGCCGCTCGCTCGATTACATTCTCCAGCTCGCGGACATTGCCAGGCCAGGAGCATCGCTCCAGGTATTGCATTGCTTCGTCTGTGAAGCCGAGCTTCTCCTTATTATGCTGGGTGCTATAGAACCGCAAAAAATGTTCCGCCAAGAGTGGAATGTCACCGACCCTTTCGCACAAGGGCGGCAAATTTATCATCAGCACATTTATCCTGTAATACAAGTCTTCACGAAATCTGTTTTGTTTTACTTCTTCTTCGAGATTTCGGTTCGTGGCCAGTATAATCCGCGTATCGACCGTAATCGTTTTGTTGCTGCCGACCGGTTCGAACTGCCTGTCCTCAAGGACTCGCAGCAGCTTGGCCTGAAGAGCAGCAGATGCGTTGGCAACTTCATCGAGGAAAATTGTTCCGCCATCTGCCGCCAGGAACTTTCCTTCCTTATTGTTGACGGCGCCTGTGAAGGATCCTTTGACGTGGCCAAATAATTCACTTTCGAGCAGGGTCTCCGGGAGCGCCCCGCAGCTTACCTCGACGAAGGATTTGTCGCGCCTGCTGGAGCGGTGATGTATCGCCTTGGCCAACATGCTTTTGCCGGTGCCGGATGGGCCGGTCATAAGTATTGTGGTTTTGGTGTCTGCAACTGTCTCGACGAGGTCGAAAATCTTTGCCATTTTGTAATTGTGGCTGATTATATTTTCGAGCCGATATTTTTGCGCCAGCTGCGACCGCAAGCTCTCGTTCTCGCTCATAAGAGCTTGTTGCGTGATGGCCCTTTCTATTGCCAGCCGCAACTCATCATCGACAATTGGCTTTGTCAGATAGTCATAGGCGCCCAGCTTAATTGCCCTAACTGCGCTTTCAATCGTGCCGTAGCCGGTTATGACAATAACTACCGTTCGTGGACATTCTTTCCTCACAATATCCACTAACTCAAGCCCGTCTCCATCCGGCAGATTGACATCTGTTAATACCAAGGTATAACTCTCCTCCTTCAGCTTAACAAGAGCCGACTTAACTGTTTCGGCACCCTCCGTGCGAAATCCTTCCAGTGACAAGAACTCACACAACGAGTCCAATATAATTTTGTCGTCATCTATAATCAGAATACTTTTTTCTTTCATAGCAGCTTTCCCAATAGTTACGATGGACTACTTGCGACAGGCAGATACACTGTAAAAACACTTCCGCCGCCGGGAGCATTTTCGGCGGTTATCCGGCCATGATAGCTTTCAACTATGTCTCTGCATATCGCCAATCCTAATCCGGTGCCTTTGCCTTTCTCCTTTGTCGTAAAGAATGGCTCAAATATGGACGCCGTGTGTTCGAGCGGAAAACCGGTGCCGGTGTCGCGGAACTCCACTACAATGGTATTGTCATTTTCCATGCGGGTTGATATCTTCAATTCGCCTCCGTCGGGCATTGCATCGAAAGCGTTCTTTGCCAGGTTACAGAACACCTGGAAGAGGTTGCCGCTTCTTATCCGGGGCAGACCTGAGGCGTAATTTCTTATTATTCGTATGTTCAACGATTCGGCTTTTGTATCCATCATTCTTAGAGCGTCTTCAATTAACTGTTCAATCTTGAGATACTCTAATGGCGAGTAAGTGCTGCGCGAAAATTCCAGCAGCTCGCTTATGGTCTGGACCATCCTCATAAGTCCTTCCCGGCAGTGGGCAAGATACTCTTTCGGTTTTTTAAGATTCTCCTGCTCGACAAGCCGTGTTGCCAGATTGATGTATCGCAAGATGCCGTCCATTGGGTTGTTTAACTCGTGAGCTACCTTGGATGCGAGCTTGCCGAGGGAGGCAAGCTTCTCTGCGCTGGCCAACTGTCTTCTGATATTGACTTC
Organism: uncultured Pirellulales bacterium; assembly: GCA_964554425.1. Taxonomy (GTDB): domain Bacteria; phylum Planctomycetota; class Phycisphaerae; order Sedimentisphaerales; family Anaerobacaceae; genus CAYWXK01. The sequence continues at coordinate 2,614 of CAZKOQ010000187.1, forward strand.
CTCGGTTATATCTTCGATTACGATGGCGCCGCCGAGAATCTTTTGTCTTTGGGTTTCCTTTAGGGGGGTGCAAATCAGACGCAGCAATTTTGTCCTGCCGTGTGCCATGCAGGTTATCTGGTCGAATGTGAGCGTCTCTCCGGGTGAGATTACTGATTTGAGCTGTTGTGTCCAGTCTATCGCCGGCCTTCCGGGGCAATCCGTGCCTTTTGCCAAGGACTTATGGATATACTCACCTAATTCGACGAGCTTTGTAGCTTCGGGACTGGCCTCAATAATCTTCAATTCGGTGTCAAAAGCGACAATTCCAATTGGTAGCGACGAGAAAATCGACCTGCCAATTGAACCCAATCTTAAATGACCACTCGCATATCTTGCTCTCGGATGGTCATTTGCTTTGTCTGGGTTTTTCGATTGTAACTCCTCGTTGGCTGCCATAGGAGAAATAATAAAGCGCACCCCTCCCTGTTGTCAAGACAGAATGTTGTGAAAAAGCAACGTAACCGTTCCCTTTTTCGGACAGAAAACCCCAATTGTTTAACTATAACCATAACATTCTATAGAACCGATATCTAATTAGCTGAACGGTGAACTGATATCTGCGTTTAAGTCATAAAGAGGGCCTCGTGATGTTGTCATTTGTCAACATTTGCGGTCTGTCATTAGCAAATTTATCTCTGTTCACACGGCAGGTTTATATAATCCTGTGATGGATAAGGGCTTGTAAAAGTAAAAATGGAGTATTTAGTCCGATATTGTTTTGGAATGGATTTTGCACTAAGAATAGCGCAAAATATTTATATAAGCCAGGGACAACGACAACAAAGTATGCATGGAGGCAATGAACAGTGGGCAGTGAAAAACGTAAGTTCCAGCGATTGCCGGTAACGCTGGGTTTGTCCTGCCGTAAAGTGGGCTCTGCAGCAGAGGGCTGGCATACAGGCCGGACAATCAACGTAAGCCCGGGGGGTCTTTACTTCCGAACAAACACCGACATATTTGCGCCCGGGAACCTTCTAAATGTGGAACTATCAATACCACCGACAACAGGATTGCTTGAATACGGCGGCAGAATTTCAGGATTCGGTCAGGTCTTAAGAACCGAGGATGTCAGACCATTGCACACGGACACAACCATATCATCGTGCAGGTATGGGGTGGCTGTTGTTTTTTGTCATCCTCTGAGGATTTCACCGTAAGAATCGTTTTCCAACCAAATAACCTGTTATAGCCGGTCTATTTCACAGTAATATTTGTCAGAAGATTGCTATAACGGGATAGGCAATTGCTAAGATATAACCAAAGGCGCCGAAGGGAGTAATTGAATGTTACTCGACTGCGAATTCCTTTTTACGGCTGTTCATCTGGGCTTTTAAGCGGGCGATAATAGATGAGTGCATCTGTGAGACGCGGGACTCGGACAAATCCAGCGTTGCCCCGATTTCCTTCATTGTCATTTCTTCGTAATAATATAAAACAATAATCAGCCGCTCCGCTCGCGTCAGGCCCTTGGTGAGTAAGCTCTTCAAATCTCGTTTTTGTGCCTCAGTCACAGGGTTCTCACTTTTTTCATCTTTAATTACATCTATTTCGCGAATGTCTTTCTCGCCATCCCCATCAGTATATTTCGTGTCTAATGAAACCTGACTGGCTGCGTTGGCCTCACGCTGGAGTTTGTCGAACTCCTCCGGGTCCATATCGAGCTCCTCCGCCAGCTCTTCTTCGGTCGGCTTACGTCCGAGATGCGTCTCAAGAGAATGTGTTGCTCTTGCTAATTGGTGAGCGCGTGAGCGAACTAATCGCGGCACCCAGTCCATATTCCGCAGCTCATCGAGGATAGAACCTTTTATGCGGGGCGAGCAGTATGTTTCAAATTTTACACCCCTGGAAGGGTCGAAAGCATCGATGGCATCCATCAAACCAAACATTCCGGCGCTAATGAGGTCATCAAGCTCAACCTTGCCGGGCAATTTGCTGTGCACCCGCTCAGCACAATACTTCACAAGGTCCCTATAATGTTCCATCAAAAGATTACGATGATGGTCATCGCGGTTTTTGTGGAACTGCCCCCATATCTGCACGATGTCGATTTCCTGCTCGGTTTTTACGGTGTTCCTCCGTGACATTTTGTAGCCCCTATAGATTTGAAAACTGAGATATAAGTCCCATAAAATTGACCTGGCCCTTATCTGCCTACGTTCAAAATAAAGAGCAGCTCTCGTAACTTCTTATCGGCCTTTTGGCCGGTGACTTTAGCAAGCCCTCAATGACATCTTTTTTACCAAAACGTCAAAACCGCTTCTTGTCTGCGCCTGAGCAACTCCGCCGCGACTCTCTGGTTGAGTGAATTTTCTACAAGCTTTTTTATCTGCAGATTCATATATTTATCCAAATCTTCTTCGAGAAGCTCTCTGGCGTATTCATCCGGGACCGCCTCGGCTTTGAAGCTGCCATTTGCGCCAAATTTGAAGTTCTCCGTATCCCGCAGCAGCAGCCGTTGATTTTGGGTGTGCTCGTCGATTGCATCGTGCAGTAGAGCTGAAAACTCCCCCACAGCCATATCTTTAGGCGCAAACCCAGCGATGTGGATGTTGTTTATGTTCTGAATGAGCATCTTCTGGCGAGTGTGTGTGAACTCGATTATCTTGACAAGCAGCTCACTAATATTATCTATTGCCAATGAGACAAGGTTCATACGCATTCCTCCCTAAATGCACGGCGATTCTCTACTTACCTTGATAACATTCTTTCATATTACGCCTGTCCCGATGAATTCTTTGGTGAGGCATAAGAGCGAAATAAACTCAAAAAGATACCCCACGAAAAATCCAAAACCTTTTCTCGTCCCTGGCTCTTTCATATCATCCTTGCTCTTTCACATTGCAAAAAACACAAAAATTAAAGGTAAAATCGCATCGTGCGATTACATACATACTGCGTCTTTAATTCCCGTGTCACCTTCTTAGTTCTCTCCCATGCGTTCCAAACGTTTGTCTATCTTGCTTTTTATCGGCCCAGTCATAGAGGCAGCGGTGTCTTCCTTGTTAAGAATCTGTCTAATTTCGGAAAGTGTTTTTGTCTTTTTAAGCTGCATAATCTTTGACAATCTCGCGAATACGGACTCATCGTAGAGACGATGTCCCCCGACCGTCCATTGTGCCTCGCGAATAAGTCCCATCATCGTGTAGTTGTGAATTGTCTGCCGCGAAAAAGGGGTGTGGGCAATTAGCTCGCCAATTCGATAGAGCTTCACAGGCACTCGCAAGGTATTACTGTTTGCTTCTGATTGCATTGCTAAGACCTATTGTCAATTTTCAACATCCGATAAACCGATGCTCGCAAGACGAGCTGCAAACTCACGAGCTTAAATTGCCCGTCTGCTAAACTGCTACGTGTTTACGCCTTTAAGAATCTCTTATAGCCATTCCGGCCTAATGAATTTCTAATCCATTCGTTCCAGCCCATCGATTCCAGCATTTCATATTTATGTGGCATTTTGCTTTAGAGCACACACCAATGGAGCAGATGGGCCTCAAAAGATATTTTATACTTTGCAAAATATAAAATACATTTTATAGGATGTCAACCTTTTTCCAAAATTTTTTGAAAATTTTTTCTGACCGGGTGAAGCAAGCTCAGCGGTCCCTGCAATGGTTGCGAGATGCTTGCTTTTTCTGTTAAAGTCATCAATCCAGTTTGCCGAAACGTGCTGTCTCGATGCGTGAGGCAAGGACATAGTTTTTTTCGGTCCTTGCCGGATAAATTTTTCAAAACAGGCATCCTGAAACATCCGATACTTAGATGTGTGAAGCGACGGTATTACTTCAGACCGCCCCAATAAAGGCGAAACCAGATTTTTGATTAGTTATGGAACAGCCCAATACAGGCGCTGAACAGTGTGGTAATAACGCGGATGCGAGCGTTTCGCTGCTTGAGCAGGTAACACCGCTTACCCGGCAGATAAACTGCCTCGAAATCGAACGGATAGCCGATGTCTGCGTCAAAAACATACCCTCGCTGGTAAGGGTAAGGTTTTCCTCGCTTTATCTGCTTGATGAGACAAACAATATATTACACCTCCACCAACAGGAGAAATAAAAGAAGAACCTGGACTT
>CAZKOQ010000188.1:0-6727 GCA_964554425.1 uncultured Pirellulales bacterium
GAGAAACGAGGATGAGCTTAAAATCCTTAAACAACAAATGGAATTTATACTTGGCGCTACAAAGACAGGTCTGGATATCATCGACTCGCAATTCAATATTCGATATATCGACCCTGAATGGCAAAAGATATATGGCGACCCGGCAGGGAAAAAATGTTACGAATACTTTATGGACAGGAGTCAAGTATGTCCGGGATGCGGAATTCTAAAGTCCTTTCAAACGAAAAGCATCACTGTCAGTGAAGAAATCCTCGTCAAGGAAAACAACAGGCCGATACAGGTAACAACCATACCGTTCCAGAACGAAAAGGGCGAGTGGCTGGTGGCCGAGGTCAACGTCGATATAAGCGAGCGAAAGAAAGCTGAAGAGGCGCTGCGGGCCACACTCGACGCCACGACTGAATCCGTGTTTCTGATAGATAAGCAACTAAAAGTTTTAGCTCTCAACAAAACAGCAGCTCAGAGATTCGGGAGAACCGTAGAGCAAATTGTAGGGCTAAATGCTCGAGACATGTTCCCTGATGTGGTTTCAGAAGAGGTGGTCAACTCCAGAATAAACCAAATCAATAAGGTTATCAGCTCAGGCAAACCTGCCCGTTTTGAAGACGAACGAGCAGGAAGATTTTTTGACACTAGTATCTACCCGGTGTTTGACGCGAAAGGAAAGGCATCGAGTGTGGCAATTTTCGCCAAGGATGTTACAGAGGAAACAAAGAGCAAGGCATCACTGGCGGAATCGCAACTTCTTTACAAAACCCTTTTTGATAACGCACCTGTAGGGATTGGAGTATCCAATAAAGAAGGCCGTGTCCTGGAGTGCAATGAGACGATGCTAAAGATGACGGGCTACTCTTATGTCGAGATTAAACAGATTAGTATTAAAGATACATATGTGAATCTTCAACAGCGGCAAGAACTTTTGAAAAAATTACAGAGAGATGGTTTCGTCCGCAACTTTGAGGTCCAATTAAAACGCAAGGATGGCACGGTCTATGATGCCAGCTTAACTATAATGCCATTTATCCTGTCCGGCGAGAAAGTGCTCCTAACAGTCCAAAGAGACATCACACAGCAGAAAAAGGCGGAGGAGGCGCTGCGCCAGAGTGAGAACAAATATAGAACGCTTCTTGAGAATCTGCCCCAGAGGATATTTCTTAAAGATAAGAACTCGGTCTATATTTCCTGTAACGACAATTATGCCAGGGACCTGAAGATTAAGCCTGAAGAAATCGCCGGGAAAACAGATTATGATTTTTATCCTGAGGAATTAGCTGAAAAATACAGAGCAGATGATAAAAAGATTTTGAAATCGGGGAAAACACAGGACATTGAAGAAAAATATGTCAAGGATGGGAAGGAAGCAATCGTTCACACGGTCAAGACGCCAATTAAAGATAAGCAAGGCAGGACAACCGCAATATTAGGCATTTTCTGGGATATTACTCATCAAAAGAAAGCAGAAGAACAGCTCAAGGTCAAAGACAAGGCAATAGCATCTTCTATCAACGCCATTGCTATTGCCGACCCGGTAGGAAATCTAATATACGTCAACAATTCATTTCTGAAAACGTGGGGATACCGAAGCAGTAAGCAGGTTCTTGGAAAACCGGTAATGAACTTCTGGTTTAGCGAGAAGGAAGCAACCAAAGTAATAGAAGCGCTGCACAAGCAAGGAAGCTGGATAGGAGAAATGACGGGTTTAAAAAAGAATGGTTTAACATTTGAAGCCCAAGCATCCACAAGCTCGGTTAGAAATGAAAACGGCGATGTTCTTTGTCTGATGGCATCGTTCCTGGATATTACCGAGTCCAAGCAGAAAGAGGCGCAGCTAAACTCATACCGTGAGAAAATGACCCGTGCAGAGCAGCTTGCGTCACTTGGGACTCTAAGCGCCACCCTTGCCCACGAGCTAACACAGCCCTTGACTGTCATTGGTCTATCAATTGAAAATACTATGGAACAGCTAAAGACAGCGCCTTGCGACAATACGATTACCGAGCAACTTGATGATGCCCTCAGTGCAGTTGCAAACGCATCTTTAATAGTAGAGAGGTTTCGCAACTTTGCCAGGAAATCTTCAGGCAAAACCGTCAGCAAGGTGGATTTGAAAACCGTGGCAGAGAGAATTATGAAACTATTGAATGAATATGCGCAACGAGCAAAGGTAACGCTACGCATAAAAGGTATGAACAGACTGCCGTCCATTTATGCCAATGAGAAGGACCTTGAGCAACTGTTTTTTGCTCTGTTCGACAATGCGATTCAAGCGGCTGACGGCAAAGAGGACCGGCAGGTAGTAGTTAGTGCATCATTAGAAGATGAGCACATTGAGTTGCGATTTTCCGACAACTGCGGCGGCATCGCACCGGAACACATCGACAAGATTTTTGAGCCGTTTTTCACTACAAAGCCCCCCGGCGAAGGGACGGGACTGGGGCTTCCCATTGTGCAGCGCATCGTCGAACAGTGCGGCGGGAGAATCTGGGTCAAGAGCAAGCCCAATATCGGCTCAACGTTTTTTGTTACATTACCTATTAACAAAGACGAGGTTTTACCAATTACCGGTGAGAGATAGCGCAAAACAGCATATTTTCTTTGTTGACGACGAGCCGGATATACGCAAAGTAGTCGGCAAAACTCTCGGCCATCTTGGCTTAAGGGTTAGCTGTTTTGCCAGCGCAGATGATTGTCTCAAACACCTGCGGGCAGGAAGGTGCGATTTACTTATTACCGATGTGAAAATGCAAAAAATGGATGGGATTGAACTGCTAATAGAGGCAAAACGCATTGCACCGTGGCTGCCGGTTGTCGTTATAACCGGCTACGGCGACGTGCCAATGGCAGTAAGGTCTTTGAAAGCAGGAGCCGTCGATTTCATCGAAAAACCCTTAGACAGGGAGACTCTCATCCGGACTGTCGAATCTGTTTTGAGGGGAACGGTTTCGCCGAAATCACTTTTGGGTAAGAAACTCTCCAGGGTGGAAATCAGGGTCCTACAGCTAATTATGGATGGCAAAAAAAACGCGGAAATAGCAATTATTCTGTCCCGTTCCATCAGAACAATCGAAGACCATCGCAAGCATATTATGTGTAAACTGGGAGTCGATAACATTGTAGATTTGGTCAAACGTGCCGCTGTAATGGAGCTGATTGAATAATAATAAGGCAGATGAGAGCTTAGGGGGTCGTTCCAAACGGCAAAATAAGAGTTTTTTACGCCAAAAGCGGCTTTTATTAACAAATTCCTTGAAAATACGGCATACCAAAAAAATTTAATCACCCCCCCAAAATCCCGTAGTTTCCACGATAGATTTCAAGGCGAGAAATTCCGATAATATATATACATTTCGCCACGAATAAGTGGCGATGTGGTTATTGATTTGGAGTCGCTATTGAGAACGTTAATGGAAATAACTCGTAAATATCGTGATATACGTTGGTGCGGATTTGACTATTAGGGACGCAATTATAGGGAGAACAATGGAATGACTAACAAGGTACGTATGCGAGTCAGAATAAGGCCTACCCCTCTTGTCTTTGGGATATTTTGGTCGGTCAACCAAGGAGTCGCTAACGACTAATCTTAAAATTAGGGGGGTATGTCTCGACCCACTCGCATCGTGCTGACGACGGTGGGGGATAGATATACGTTCGACAGGCAATCGCCCGCTGAGTGGCTATGTGCCTACATTTTTGCAAGGTTTCAATCTGGATTGTTTTAGTGGGTTAACCCGGAGGGAAAATCGGTATTACTTTGCACCCTGACTATATCTTTTTGCCGCATCTTGCTCGATGTAGTCCATAATCGGGACAAAGTAAATGACCGGCTCGATGCGGCGTGCTCTCTTAGCTGAGTCGGGATAAATAATTGCAAGGATTCTATCTTTTTCCCACTCGCGGGGCTCAATTTCAAGTTTTATCGAAAATCCACACTCAGCCAGGACATCAAGATTTGGAACCGGATACGACTGAGGTTCTTCTCCTTCGCACTCGGGCAGAGAAGGCACAATCGTCGGCGTAACGGCCCCATCACTAAGCCCTATATCAAAGTTTCTTTTCTTTATATCAACCAAAAACGCAAATTGACCTGTGAACCATTCTCCTCTCATTTTCTCTGCCGCCTGCTGAGCGGTGTGCGCCGATTGAACTCCCAAGCTCTTAAGCTCCTGCTCGATAGCCAACGTCATCGCTTTATCAAAATCGTCCTCGCCATTGAGCAGGACCTGGCCGGCGATATGGGTGCCAAGAAGGTTTGAAAACGAATCTTCCCAGGAAAATGCCGAGGGAAACTCGGGGAAAGGCCCTATGCACTTAAAATCAAACCAGGTAAGAATCTCGTGCCAAGTGGTCGCAGTAAAAGTTAAATACTGGCCAAGCTTGATTGAGACATCCCGGGCAATTTGTTCTTTATACTCCCGTGCCAACATATTCCAGTAGTCCGGATAAGTAATCCGAACAAAATACATCGATGGTTCCACAAGCATCTGAAATGAAAAACTCTTGTCATCTTTCATCAAACACTTAAAGCTTTTCATTGTCAGGAATCTTGTCCAATCAGCAGCAATTCTCAGATGAGCAATGTCAATATGACCGGCTTTGCAGGTATATACAATTCCATTTTTTTCCGACAAATTAAGCCCGTAACCGTGCATCCCCAGGTTCTCGGGGTCAGCATACGTTGTGCCTATTGTTGAGGTCGGATAACACCCCAATCGAACTTTCGGTGCAGAAGGAGATTGACACCCGACTGCCTCAAGCAAAAACGCTGATATTAAGGTAACAGCTAAAGACCGCCGCATAATACTACCCACCCCCGAATTTTGTAACGTAAGCCGTCAATGACGGCACTCAATTGCTTGCTGACTATTTGTTAGAGAACAATCCAAACTTTTTCAGAATGCTTGGCCTTGACAAAGGTGAATTTTTCTCCTTTAGAACACTTCGTTACTACGTTATCGGTACTAACTTTAACATTGCGTCACTGAGTATTATCGTAAATAACGTATATCAGGTTGAATTCCCGCTGAAAGTGTGAGCACTAAAAGCCCGCCCCAATTGCTAAAACCACAAAAAACCTCATCCTGATGACAGGATACTCCGAACCTAAACACTATTTCCGGACTATTTCTTGTGACAACTCGTGGCTGCCTGCATCACCTATCTGCCCGCTCTATGATGTTGTCGGCTTCGCACCTTACACCAGCTTCATTTTGCGCAGGTTCTTTAGACACCTGTCGATGCAATCAATGGGTGAATATGCGTAACTTTCTTGTTCGACAATATACCATTCGGTCCCGCCGACTGCTTTGCACAGGGCGAAAAAGGCCTTCCAGTTTATGTCACCTTCTCCGATGAGGGCTTTGTCGTTCTTTTTGCTGAACTCTTTTAGATGCACCGTAACCGCCCGCTCCGGATAGCGATACAGGAAAGGCAGAGGGTCGGCCCCGCCATTCAGTGCATTGCCCGTATCAAGCTGCATAATGACATCTTTGGAGGTGCTGCTGCAGAAAGTGTCCCAAGGAAGCTCGCCATCAATTGGTTTGAATTCGACATCGTGGTTATGGTAGCCGATGCGCATTCCCTGAGATTTGACTTTCTCCGCCAGCTCGTTGAAAAGCTTTGCCGTATCGAGCCACGCCTGGCGTGAGGCCCTGTAATTCTCAGGCAGCCAGGGCACAACCAGGAACTTATTGCCCAGCGTTTTATTGAACTCGATAGTCGCGGAGAGATTGTCGCCGAGCAATGTATCCATCGCCGTGTGGGTGCCGCAGCAAACGAGGCCATTGTCGTCAAGCATCTTGCGCAGCTCTGCGGCCTTGCGTTCGTAATAGCCGGCGAACTCAACTCCCATATAGCCCATCTTTGCAATGGCAGCTATCGTGCCCGGCAGGTCACGCTTACAATCTTCGCGCACGGAATAAAGCTGGACACCGATTGAGATTTTCTTTGCGGCCTTTTTATCCTTAACCTTATCCTCTACTTTTTCCTTTTTCTCTTTCTTTGTCGCGCCATCTGTGGCTGAGGCCAGTAATGCCACTGCACCCAGACTTTCCGCAAGTAAGAAACGCCTCGAAATCAACCCTGTATCCTGTAACAACATAAAATATCCCTTTCATAATCGTTCCATTTGTTGACCCCGCCAAGCAGTGTGGCGGGCTGTCCAAGAATCTTCAACTACGTTCTTAGAAACTGCTGCTACTATTATAATAAGTCCGACAAACGAGTCCAAGCAATCTTGAGGTATAATTTCAGGCATTAACCTTTTTTGCAAAAAGATTAACATTGTATGACCGGCAGAAAAGATAACAAAACCGCTTTGCTTTGTCACAGGTTAAATGATGAACAATGTCATTCTGAGCCCTTCGCTTCGCTCGAGGATAAACTCCGCGAAGAATCTCCCATGCGATGACCAGATGCTTCACTTCGTTCAGCATGACAATCCATCAAATAAACTGTGACAGACTACTTGCAGAAGCTGGACATTCGGTGTATCGTGTCGGACAACCTTTCGATTTTGCTCAACTGAGAGCGTCGAAGTCAAGGAATAAGCCCGACAATATGTCTTGGCAGGTAGAACTAAGAGCTGTGATATCCGAGGATAGAAAATTATGCTCACCAACAAAAGGTGTCTTTGGACATCATTAACTTGTATCTTGTTTTATTTTCTCACCTACGTTTGTGCTGTTTTAGCTGATGACCAGCCGCAGTGGGGACAGAAACACTCGCG
>CAZKOQ010000189.1:0-6686 GCA_964554425.1 uncultured Pirellulales bacterium
GGGGCTAAACAACTTTGAGATTCTTCACTTCGTTCAGAATGACAAGGTCGTATTGTGTCGCTGTTCCGGCGACGGATAGACAGAACGGGTATTGATTTGGTTCGTGGGTGCGTTTATGCAGTTTCGTTCCGAGCTGGGGAGCGATAATTTTTGACCAGATGATGTGTTTTTGATATAATACAATTGTCGTTATACAAAGGCACTCCAGGAGTATAAATAACGAAAATGAATAAAAGTAGGATTCGCATCGTTGTTCTGATGCTGGGCATTATTTTGCTAATTCCACCGGCTTCCGCAGCCAGCTTGATGGCGCAGGAACATCGTGATACTGCTGCACCGGAGGCAGGTGACGGTGCGACTTTACTTTGTGTCAGGATTCCCGGCGACTTGAATGGCGATTGTCGGGTGGACATTAGAGACCTTGCTATTGCAGCCGGCGGCTGGGCAGGCCGCTACGATTATAATGACCTGTCGATTATAACGCGGGACTGGCTATCGGACTCAAGCGGCGGGCAAAGTGCAATGGTGACGAAGGTTTATACGGACAAAGCACGCTATAATCCCGGTGACGCAGCCATGCTATCTGTCGAGCTTTCTAACGGGCCAAGCGTATTCAGCGGCCTGCTGGCGCTTAGTATAAGCCGGGCCGGTGACATTGTCTTTTTTAGCAGGCGGGCCGTTACGCTTGCGCCTGGCGCCACAACAACATTGACGTTTATCTGGCCTACGCCGCCTTACGATTTCCGGGGTTATCTTGTTGAGGCGAGACTTACGAATGGGTCGTTCGCGGTTAGCGCTATTGACGTTTCGAGCGATTGGCGGCGGTATCCCCGCTATGGTTACATTACGGAGTTTTATGAGGGACAATCCCACCAGCGAGCCGTTGATATTTTCGACCAGCTTGCTCGCAATTATCACATCAGCGGTGTGCAGTTTTACGATTGGATGTGGCGGCACGAGAATGTCATTTGGCGGGTTGGCTCGAACATCGTTGACCCGTGGATTGACTGGCGAGGCGCACGCATATCTTATGCAGTTCTGACTGATATGGTGTCGGAAGCGCACCGCAGGGGAATTGCGGCTATGCCATATTTCCAGATTTACATCGGCTTGGATGGCTATGAGCAGATTTCCGGTGTCCGACCGCAATGGGGTCTATTTTCCGACAGGAGCCACACAAACCAATTTCACCACACTGCGGGCAGCACAAATTTCTGGGTTTTTAATCCCCTTAATTTCGATTGGCAAAATCACTTAATTGGTGAATACACCGATGCGCTGCTGAGTGTGAATTTCGACGGCGTCCACCTTGACCAGCTGGGTGACATCGGCGGCGGGAGCTATTATGATTATAGCGGCAACTTTGTTGACCTTGGCAGCAATTTCTCGCCGATGATAAATCTATCCAAAAACCACCTTGATTATCTTGAGACGCAATATCCCGGCCTGGTCGGGCACGATGCATTGACCTTTAACATAGTAGATGGAGGCATAGACAAGTGGGGTGTAAATGATGTGGTGCGGAACAGCCGGGTAGATTTTCTCTACAGCGAGCTGTGGGACACAGGCACATACAAAGGTGTTTACGACTTTGTGAAGAAGTCGCGTGCCGAGTCAGGTGACAAGGCGATAGTGCTTGCGGCCTACGTGAACCGATATGAGGAGACGGGCGGTTACTTCGATAGTGATAGCGTGCGACTTGCAGACGCATCATTTTTTGCCAGCGGCGCTTTCCACATCGAACTTGGGGATGGTGAACAGATGCTGGGGAATGAGTTTTTCCCGAATCGCACCAAACAGATGTCTGCTGAGCTTAAGCTTGCGATGAAAGATTACTACGATTTTGCTACGGGCTATGAAGAGCTACTGTTCTCGCCGGGACTGGGGGCGGGTGACAGCGGATTACAGTGGATTTCTATTGCCGGCCGGCCGATTTCCGGCAACGGCAGCAGTAATACCATCTGGTTTCTGTCACGCCACTGCCGTGAATTTGAGGTATTGCACCTGATAAATTTGCTGGGCAATGACGACCAGTGGCGCAATGTTGCGGGCAGCCCGCCTCTGCTGGCTAACCTGTCCGTGCAGTATCGCCTCGGGCCCAACGCTACTGTTAGCAAGGTGTATTTTGCCTCACCTGACACAAACCACGGTGTAATGCAATCGCTTCCGTATGTCAGCGGCTCTGATAGTCAGGGCAGCTTTGTCTCGTGCACGGTGCCGAGCCTGGCGTATTGGGATATGATTTACTTTGACCGCTCAGTGACGCCGACACAGGGCAATCGGTACGAGGCAGAAGATGCTGTCAAGTGGAGCGTATCCGTGAACAACAACCACGTCGGCTACTCAGGTGCTGGTTTTGTGGACAACTTTGGCAGCGTGGGGGACAGTGTTTCGTTTATCATTGTTGCACCTGCAGACAAACAATATGAACTGCGCTTTCGCTATGCCAACGCTATCGGTTCGACCGCCACGCGGAAAGTGTTCGTTGATGGTGACTATGCGGGCAATGTGTCGTTTTCTCCTCTGGCCAATTGGGAGAATTGGGCTGTCGCACCACTTACTGTGCAGTTGAAAGACGGCGTGCACCAAGTTGTCCTGTATTTTAGCAGCAGTAACAGCGGGGCCATTAATCTTGACTACCTCGAGTTAGTCGAGGTCAAGCGTTCAGCGGATAGCGTTTAGCGTGCAGTTTTTTAACTATCCGCTCCACGCTCTACGCTCATGGATTAGGCGGTGGGGAGAGGAGATTTACGTTTGAGGTTGTGGCAGCGAGGACAGACGCAGGCGCCGACGATTTTGAGGTGCGATAGGCCGGCCAGGCGTCTTGTGTCAATGAGCCGGGCGCCTTTTGCCTCCATTTTACGAAGAGCCAGCCGAGCATCTCTTCTATTGTGCGAGCCGACGGCATCGACAACGACGGTAACTTTTTTGCCTCGCTGGAGCAGGCCGAGTGCGGCGGCCTTTATTGCGCCTTCGATGCTGACGCCGATAAGGATAAATTCGCTTGCCTGGACCTCGCTGAGAAGCCGGTCGATGCGCGGCTCATCGAAGGGGTCGAGGCAGCGTTTGTGAAGGATGACCTGCTGGTAACGGCGGAGCAGGTCGCGCGGAAGGTCGGTGCTGCCATCTGCGGTGAAGCTGGCCCTATTGTCGAAGAGGGTGTAGCGGACTTTTTTCTGGCCTTCGGAGCCGTCTATGCAGCAGATGGTGACATCGGTTTCGCCGTTTGGGCCGGAATAAACGTCGGCTATTGAGATGACGGGGACTTTTCTTGCTCTTGCCCAGGCCATAATTCGGCGGATGTGGGAGAGGATTCGTCTGTGGTTTCTGATGCAGCATTTGCCTGAGGCGAGGAGGAAGTCCTTCTGGGTGTTGATGTCGATAAGAATCTGCCTGCGTCGGGCTCTGATTAATTGGAGAATCATTTGTCAGGTTCCCTTTGTCTGGCAAGGCCATTGCCGTCCGCGCTTTAGTCCTATAACGGATGCGTCAGACGACAGTCATCTACGGTTTTTATCGAATATAATGGATAACCACTTTAATCATCAAGGGGATAGAAGGCAAATTCTATCTTAGGTGGATGTGACAATTTTTTTGTATAATAGGGGGGTGGGGGACAATTTTGGGATTCTGGATTGTGGTTTTTGGGGTAGTTTGGAGCGATGGCTCGGGTTTTGAAGGAATATACAGGGGTTGCGTTGAAAGTCGAGGAGCTGGATGGGAAAATCGACTTTGGGCGGGTTTTCGGACTTCGGCGCGCCTGCCTCGACAAGCTCGGGGGGGCTCAGTCGAGCCAATGTGGCGGGCCGGTGCATATCGAGATTGGGTGCGGCAAGGCGACGTTTTTATTAAATCAGGCGAGGGCGCAGCCGGCGGTCAACTTCCTGGGGATAGAATGGGCGAGCAGATACTATCGCTATGCGGTGGACCGGATTGGGCGGTGGGGACTTGATAATGTGAGGATAATTCGGGCGGATGCCGCTGGACTCTTAGCTAATTTTGTGCCGGATGAGTCGGTGGAGTGTTTTCATCTTTATTTTCCGGACCCGTGGCCGAAGAGGAGGCACAATAGGAGGCGATTTGTTTGCCCTGCGAATTTGCAGCAGCTTCTTCGGTGTTTGAGGGCCGGTGGGCAGGTGAGGGTTGCCACAGACCATCTGGAGTATTTTCAGGTGATACGAGAACTGGTAGCTGCCGAGGGAGGCAAACTCGAAGAGATTGAATTTTTCCCTACCGCCGGCGCACAAATCGGTGAATGGGTGGGAACAAACTTCGAGCGCAAATACCTCAAGGAAAACAGGCCGATTTATACCCTCGCCGTAAGGAAAAAATAGACTGTATTACTCACCGCCGAGAACGCAGAGGACGCTGAGAGAAAATCAAAGTGCAAAATGTAAAATTAAGGAAGTCTTCCGCCATACGTCTGGCGGATTCCATAATTTTGATTTTTCATTTTTTAATTTTGATTTGCCTTCTCAATCCACCCTTCCATCTGCTTGACCATTTGCGGCATACCGATTCTCTTATACAACTCCAGCGCCTTCTCCCAGAACTCCCCCGCCTTCTTTTTATCACCCCGCTGTTCGTAAACACTTCCTAAATTGCCATAATCATTTGCCATTCCCTCAAGCCGGCCAAGCTTCTCGAAAATCTCCAGCGCCTTTTTGAGCATCTCTTCTGCCTTATCAATCTGCCCCCTCGTTCCGTAAATCACCCCCAAATTGCCGTAATCACTTGCCATTCCCTCAAGCCGTCCTAACTTCTTTTCAATCTCCAGCGCCTTTTTGAGCATCTCTTCGGCCTTATCCAGCTCTCCCTTAGTTTGATAAATCAGACCCAGATTGCCGTAATTAATTGCCATTCCCTCAAGCCGACCAAGCTTCTCTTCTATCTCCAGCGATTTTTTGTGCATCTCCTCGGCCTTAACAAGCTCGCCCTTTGTCAGATAAACCAAGCCCAGATTGCCGTAATCACTTGCCATCACCTCCTGCAACCCAAGTTTCTCCGCAATCTTAAGCGACTTTCTGAGCATCTCTTCGGCCTTATCAGGATCTCCCCTCATTTGATGAATCGTTCCCAAATCGGCGTAATCCTTTACCATCCCCTCCTGTAATCCAAGCTTCTGATGAATCTCCAGGGCCTTTATATACATCTGTTCAGACTTTTCAAGTTCACCTCGTGTTTGATAAATATGACCTAAATTGCCTGTAACCCCCGCTTGTTCTTCTGTTCCTTTGTCAATAATTTCCAGCGCACGCTCAGACAGGTTTATTGCAGAATCTAACAATCCAAGATTCATCAGCGGTTTGAAGCATTCATTCATAAATGCATAAACAAACGCCTTTTCTCGTTCAGCCGCCAGGACATGCTCTGCTAATCTGGTCGCCGCCAGTTCATCCGGCTTAATATCCTTATGCAACCTCTCTCTGTAAACCTTCACCGCCCGCGCGTAATACTCCTTCTTTTCCTGTTCGCCTATCTGCCCAAGCACATAATCCGCCAATATCGCGTGATAAATCCGCTTGCCATACCCTTCCTCACGCGATAACCCACCGCAGTATTTATCAGCCAGCACGTGCTGGAATGTATCCGTGTCCAGCTTACCTACCGCCTGCACAACATCATCTGGCACACCGACTTCCAGAATGGCATACGCTTTCAACAACTGCATTGCATCCTTGCCTTTTTTGCAAACTTCCTTCCACTGCGTTTGGGCAAACTTTATCGGTTCCGGCTTTTTCGGCAAATCCTCCAATTTTGTCCCTGCTTCCACTAAATCCAGAGCAGCCCCGACCGCATACGGATGTCCCTTATAGCGTCCCAATACTTTGCGCAAATCAGGTATCGAACATTTCAAAACTGCCTTTCGATACTGTATCAAATCATCGACATCTTCTTCGCTTAAAACATCCAAATCTTTTCCCGGAATGCGCACCACATTATTAAGACCATCAAACACATCACTATCAACCAGCACATCCTCAGGCCTCTGTGCCAAAACAAACTTTATCTTCTCAGGCAAACTTTTTACCACAATTGCCCACGACTGGTCACTTTCCTTTTGCATATATTTTTCCGGGTCGATGATAAATATCGCCCGCCCATTTTCAGGCATCCGCCTGGAAACCAATGTCAGCCGTTCAAGAAATTGGTCGCGTGTATTCCTTGCCGGGTCCCGCCGCAAGCTCATTGCCAAATCCCCGATGTTAAAGACGTTCAAGAAGCTTCGCCACTGCTCTAATCTCCGTTCCGTTCCATCAAAAGACTTTTCTGTTACCTGAGCAGCCTCAAAGGCATTATCCATCATAAGTGCCATCGTAGAATCAACGCTGTCCGTTGGCGTTACTTCATACCGGACCCAGCCGCATTTTAGTTCTGGATGATTTTCTGCAACCTCCGCCATTTTATTGACAAGCCAGGTCTTTCCCATACCTGCCTGGCCGACTACAAGAACCGCCTGACCCTGCGGGTTTTCGAGGGCCTTTTTGAATTGCTCAAGCTCAGCGTGTCTGCCGACGAATATCCGCTCTGCGGCCATATTTTAGACTCCGCAAATCCTGCAATCCCTGACTTAAACCGACCGATTTTATTTTTAGACACTGATTAACACAGATTAACGCTGTTTTTGACAATTAACGTCAACTGTATGGTTAAACAGTAGTCATAAACCATTTTACCCGCTAATT
>CAZKOQ010000190.1:0-2118 GCA_964554425.1 uncultured Pirellulales bacterium
TGCGCGAAATAAAAGTCGTTGACCCCGCCTGCGGCTCAGGCGCATTCCTTATCCAAGCTTACCAGGTTCTTGAAGATAAATACCTCGAACTTGTCGACGTCCTCGACATTCACGATGGCAAACTCGCCGATGACCTCCGCAATAAGGTCTCTGACATCATCCTCCACGACAACATCTTTGGCGTTGACCTATCACCGGAAGCCGTCGAAATCACACAACTTGCCCTATGGCTCCGCTCCGCACACAAAGGCAAAACCCTCGCCGACCTCTCTAAAAATATCGTCTGCGGCAATTCCCTAATCTCTGACCCTGCCATCGACCCGCACGCCCTCGATTGGCAGAAACAATTCTCCGATGTTTTCTCCCGCACCAACCCCGGCTTCGATTGCGTCATCGGTAACCCGCCTTGGGAAAGAATCAAACTTCAAGAACGTGAATTCTTTAACACCACTGCGCCAAATATTGCCTCCGCCACCGATGCCGCAAAACGTCGTAAACTAATCGAAAAGCTCAAAACGACAAATCCGGTCCTGTATCAGAAATACCTCGACGCAAAGACAAAGGCCGACAAATCTCTTGCTTATATCCGAAATTGCAACCGTTATCCTCTAACAAGCAACGGCGATATGAACACCTACGCCGTTTTCGCAGAACTTGCACACTCCATCGTCTCGACCACGGGTCTTGTTGGCCTGCTGGTTCCAACTGGAATCGCAACTGATAAAACTAATGAACACTTCTTTGGCAAATTAGTCAATTCACAAACTCTCTCAGGCCTATATGATTTTGAGAATAAATTGCCGGTTTTTCCTGATGTTCACCGTTCTTATAAATTCTCTGTCCTGCTTTTCGGTGGTTCTAAAAAGAAGTGCAAGGATGCTGATTTCGTCTTCTTCGCCCAT
Source organism: uncultured Pirellulales bacterium (assembly GCA_964554425.1). GTDB lineage: Bacteria > Planctomycetota > Phycisphaerae > Sedimentisphaerales > Anaerobacaceae > CAYWXK01. The sequence goes on from CAZKOQ010000190.1 coordinate 903, forward strand.
AAAATGGATGACCTCAAAGGCGATAAGCATCATATCGCTCTATCCGCCCGCGATTTCAAACTTCTCAATCCCAATACCCAGACCTGCCCTGTTTTCCGTTCCAAACGAGATGCAAACCTCACCAAATATATCTATAAACGTGTCCCCGTCCTTGTCAACAAAACCCGCAAACAAAGCGGCAACCCCTGGGGAATCAAATTTGTTCGTATGTTCGACCAAACCAACGACACCGAACTATTCCACACCGCAGAACAACTTAAATCAGATGGCTTCAAAAGCGATGGCCCAAATTGGAAAAAAGGCAAAAAGGTATTCCAGCCCCTCTACGAAGCAAAAATGGTTCAGATGTTCGACCACCGCGCAGCAAGTGTCATCATAGACAAAGAAAACTGGTTCAGGCAGGGACAACCCGACTCAACATCACTCGTATCGCATCAAAACCCGGAATTTTTCGTTGAACCAAGATGGTGGTCTTCACAAGAGGTTATTGACACGGCCTTGGGAAAACCCGCCCCGCCTTCTCTTCTGGCATTCAAGAACGTTACAAGTCCGACAAACCAGCGAACGATGATTGCTGCATTCATCCCCTCTGTGGGCGTTATAAACTCTGCGCCACTGATTAGATTTGCCGAGCAGATAACCCCGACTATGCAATGTTGCCTTCTTGCCAACCTAAATGCGTTCGTTCTCGATTACGTCACAAGGCAAAAAATCGGCAATGTCAATCTCAATTTCTTTCTCATCGAACAGTTCCCTATGTTTCACCCCGACTTTTACCAGCAAAAATTCCCCTGGGATAAAAAGCAAACGCTTGAAAAATGGATTTCCAACCGTGTTTTGAAGCTGACCTGCACGAGCAATGATATGATTCCCCTTGCCGAGGCGGCAGGTTTCAAACCAACTGTTCACAAATGGGACCCCGCAGAGCGCCTCGACCTTATGGCCGAACTTGACGCCGCCTTTTTCTTACTCTATGGAATCGAACGAAACGATGCCGAATACATCCTCTCCACATTTAGTGGCATCCGCAAAGAACAGCAGGATTTACTCGGCGGCTCCACTAACTTTGACAGAATTCTAAGTCACTATGACGCGCTGCGAGAAAAGTCTTACTAATCCCCCAATCTTCAAAGCAAACTCTTCGTCTAATCCAATCCCCCACAAATCACGAGCCACAGACCTGTGCTCTTATGCACTTAAGCACTGCCAAAGGCCG
>CAZKOQ010000190.1:2218-6673 GCA_964554425.1 uncultured Pirellulales bacterium
ATGGCTTTTCTGACGGCCTGCACAGCTACCGAGTTCGGCATTTTATCGTAGGCGCTGTCAATTGCGTCTTTCGCCCGGTCTAATCTTCCTGTGCGGTAATAAACGTAGCCCAGCAGAAACCTCAGCACAGGAGCATCGCTTCTTTGTAGCCACGCCTCCACATCGGCTATTCTGCTCTCCACCAGGTCCTTATCGCCTAACAGGGCTATAAGGTCCACCTTTGTTTGTGCATATCCACTGGACGCCTCTATCGCCCTGGCAAGAAATAGGGCGCTGCTTACATATTCGCCGGCTGCAAATAGCATGTGGCCTCTGCCCGCGCATGCAGTCGGGTCATTCGCTTTATAGATAAGCGCCATCGCATAAGAATCTGCCGCCCGGTAGTACTTGCCCTGCTTCAGATACATCTGGGCAGCCGCAATGTATTGGTTGAACTTGGCTGCTGAAAATTCCTCGTATGTTTTATACGGCCCTAATATGCGCTTGGCTTCGGCTGACATCTGTTTGGGCGAGAGCCGCTCTACATCCTTCAGTGCGGTCGTCTTACCGGCAGAAGTCTCCTCCAGCTCCAAATCGCTCAGCGTCCTGGAATATCCTTCTATGTCTTGCCGCTGCTTCTTGCCAGGCGCCTCAAAATATGATTCTTCTTTGCTCAACTGTGTTCCGGCTGTGGCGGTTTCTCCAATCTGCCCGGCACCGGTCAATTTCTTCAAATCTTCTTGTGGGACTTCAGATGTTTTTCCCTTTGGTTGTGAGCTCTTTGTCTTTTCAATCTGCTGTTTTAGCCGCTCATAAATATCAGAAGTCCGCGCCCGCTCTTTTTCGGTGCTCGATGATTTCTCGATTGGTTCCTGTGGTTGTGGCGGTGCAGCCGGTTCAAAAGTAAGTGGCTGTTTAATTTCTTTCTCTGCTGGTTGAATTTCTAAGATGCCCGGCTGCTGAATTTGTGGAACTGCTATTTGTTCTGTCATAGCTTTTGCGGATGTTTCCAGTGATGTATCCTTCTGTCCTGTTCTTTGCTGAAGCAGATTCGCCTTTTCCCGCAGCCGCAGCAGCTCACGCTGCAACTCTTCCATTTGCTCCTGGTATTGCTCAGCGGCCATTCTTTCGCTTGGAGGATATTTGGTGGTTACCTCCGTGGCCAGCTTCTTTATTTGCTCCGTAGTCAATAGAGTCGAACGTAATCTCGTGTCAGGAACAGCAATCTCTTGTCCGGGTGCGACCTCTTTCTTTTGCAAATCCTCTACCCCGAATGTATCCGGCGCGCGCTCAGCAATCCTTGTGTTTGATGGCATAAAGACGCCAGACCGACCGGGTGTCGTAGTCGTTACTGTCTCTGTCGGCGAATAATACGGCTGCGCACGATACCTCTCAATATACCGGTCAAAGCTGTCTGAGGAGGCCGAATCCCGTAGAAATGAGCTAAGCGCTCCTGACCCAAGTGGTGCCCCGAAGTCCGTCGTTGACCGATATGGCACAGGACCGTGGAAATACCTGCCGCCCGTAACATTGCCGGTAATTATCAGGTTCCCGCTGCTGTCGATGGGATTGGGGCTGCGAATCAAACCGCTGCGCAAGCTGCTTGGTGGCACCGTCCCAGGACCGACAGGGCTAATGACCCCACGATTCTCAACCGCCCAGGCAGAACTAATTGCGACCGATAAGACCATTGCTATCAATAGAAGTATTCCCACACGTCCTCTGCCTAATTCAAAATGTCTCGATAAACGATTTCCCATAATGCCAAACACCTCCCTATGCACAAATATGTTCAAATCCGATTTCTTGAATCTTCTGCGAGCGGTTTCGCAAGAGCTTGCTCCACCACGCTTGCAGATATCATAATATTATGTTCTTACTATACTTCGGCTTCTCAGCCCAGCTTAGTTTAGTTGCCAGCGTATCCCACGGGCTGCGAAGCGGATTATTTACAATCAAAAACGAGCTGCCCGCCCTCTGCACTTTTACTACGTTATTGACCGACAATTTTATTGAAACCTGGCCATCAATTGAAATGGTTGTGCCTTGATTGACCCGCAGACCAAAAACCTCTATCTTGCTGTCGGCGTTAATAACAATCGGCCTGAAGCTCAGTGAATGCGGGCAAATCGGCGTAATGACTATCCCCTCCATTTTGGGCGATAATATTGGCCCTCCCGCCGCGAGATTATAAGCCGTGGAGCCGGTCGGCGTGGAAATTATCAGCCCATCGCTGATACAGCCGGCTATTGCCTGGCCATCTACCGACATCTTCAGCTCAATAGCCCTAAATGGCGGCCCTGCAGTGATAAAAACGTCATTCAGTGCTACAGAACGCCATCTCTCTTTCGTTTTGGACGATTTGTCGAAAACTCTGCACTCCAGCATCATCCGCCGTTCAATCGCGGCCTTTCCTGATATTATATCCTCAAAAAATTCCTCCAGCTCTCCGACGCTGAATTCAGCCAAGTAGCCGAGCTTGCCGACATTTACACCTATCACTGGCACCTGTGAAGCACTTAGATTTCTTGCGGTTGAAATAATGCTCCCATCGCCGCCGAAAACAATTGCAAAATCGCATTTTTTGACCGTATCAGGCGTGCATTTCTCGAGCGGATGGGTTGCCAGTATCTTTGCCTTGCCTTTTACAAATCCGGCAAACTGCTCAATGGCTTCTGCCACCGGCCCTTTTTTCGTATCCCCGAACACGACCAATCGTGGCAAAGGTTTACTCCGTCTTCTTTGTCTGTTCACTCTGGCCTCGCCGTTCAAGCATCTGTTTTACTGTTTCTACTATTTTATCGGCAGTTACTCCTGCCTTCATAAGTTGTTCATACCTTGTCTGGTGTCCTATAAACTCCCTTGGTGCTCCGAGGATACGTATGGCACTTGCGAGATTATCGGTCCCGCCGTTGCTCTGACGGCTGGCCATTATAGTTGCTGCCATTTCCAGAACAGCCGCGCCAAATCCGCACGCGATACTGTGGTCCTCAACAGTTACCATACCCTTGCCATTTTCCAGCAAAGATAAAATCCTTTCATCCACCGGCGCAGCAAATCTGGCGTTTATCACGTCAACCTGCACACCATCTTTCGATAATAACTCCGCTGCCTCAAGTGCATTTTTGAGGACACTGCCATAGCTGACAATTGTAAGAACGGAGCTCTTTCGCTCTCTGACCACAACGCTTTTGCCGAGCTCAAATGGTTTGGCGCAGGCAGCTTTTACGAACTTCTGCACCGGGACGAAGTCTTTTGGATACCTAATAACAACCGGGCTGTCGCAGCCGATTGCAAATTCCACCGCTAACTTGGCTTCAATTTCGTTTGCCGGCGCTATCAACACCATATTGGGCATCATTCGCAAAAAGCCGATGTCCATCAAGCCGTGATGCGTCGGCCCATCCGCACCGACAACGCCGGCCCTATCGACACAAAATACAACAGGTAGATTCTGCAAAGCAACCTCCTGAAGTATCTGGTCGAAGCTTCTCTGCAAAAAAGTTGAGTAAATGCAAACAACGGGCTTTAGGCCTGTTTTGGCCAGACCTGCTGCAATATCGACAGCCGCGCTTTCGGCAATCCCCACGTCATAGAACCTCTCAGGAAATCTTTTGCGAAAATCCATAAGCCCTGTGCCGTCACACATCGCCGAGGTTATCGCAATGATTCTCTGGTCTTTTTGTGCAAGTTCGGTCAGGTGTGCTCCTACAACATCGGTGAAGCTGTGTCTGTCCGGCTGTGTTGTTGATGTGATAGTGTCGCCGTTTATCTTGAATGGACCTGTCGAGTGAAATCTGCTTGGGTGGGAGTTAGCCGGCTGAAAGCCCTTTCCCTTTGTTGTGTAAACGTGCAGAATCGCAGGATGATTCAGCCCGGCCATCGCCCGGAACAATTGAATCAGCGATGCAATATCGTGCCCATCAACAGGACCAAAATAGGGAATGTTTAAGCTCTCAAACATCTGGCTTGCCGGCAGCACCATTCTGATACCCTTTTTAATCCTCTCAATCGCTTCGTCAACGCTTCTGCCGATAACAGGCATATGTTCGAGGATATTGCGGGTAGTCCGGCGCAAATCGTCATAAGTTTGACTCAGTCGTATCTTTGAGAAGTATTTTGCGACGGCCCCCTGTGTAGGGTCTATCGCCATCGAGTTGTCGTTGAGCACAATCAGTAATTGTCTTTTGACCAGTCCAAGATTATTAAGGGCCTCAAACGATACGCCGTTGACAATGCTGGCGTCGCCGACAACCGCCACTATCTTACTCGTCGTTCGTCGTTCGTCGCTCGTCCCTCGTCCCTCGTCCTTCGTCTGTCGTAGCTGTTCACCTAAAGCCATGCCAATGGCAGTAGCTATTGCGGTCCCCGCGTGGCCGACGGCGAACTGGTCGTACTCACTTTCAGCCGGATTGGGAAAGCCGCTTATCCCGTCCGGCTGGCGAAGATGTGCGAATTTATCTTTCCTGCCGGTGA
>CAZKOQ010000191.1:0-6648 GCA_964554425.1 uncultured Pirellulales bacterium
AGTGGCACGGGCTTCCAGCCCGTGAAGACACGGCCAGGATGGCCGTGCCACAGATGGGGCATTATTGTTACATTGTTGATGTTTGGCGCAAAGATAGCAATTGGCGGCAAAGGTGGTGTAGGGAAAACCACAGTCTGTGCAGTGTGGGCACAGTTATTTGCTGAAGATGGATTTGATGTTCTGGCTATCGATGCCGACCCGAATACAAATCTGGCCTTAGCTTTTGGAATACCTTCCGAACAAACCCCAGAGCCACTAATCAGGATGAAAGAACTGATAGCTGAGCGAACCGGCGGCGGAAAGGATGCGGTGGGGGCATATTTCAGGTTGAACCCCAAGGTCAGTGATTTGCCTGAGAAATACTGGCTAAAAGCAGGGAAGGTGAAACTATTGGTTTTGGGGGGTATTACCCAGGCAGGGGCAGGTTGTGCGTGTCCTGAAGGGGCGTTTTTGAAGGCACTGCTCACCCATACGGTGCTGGAAAGGAGAGAGCTTGTATTGGTTGATATGGCTGCGGGAGTTGAGCTCTTTGGCAGGGCGAGCATTCAGGGGGTAACTGCGCTAGTTGTTGTAGTTGAGCCGGGAAGCAGGAGTATTGAGACAGCCAACAATATAGCAAGGATGGGCAGAGAGCTGGGGGTTGGGTTTGTTGGAGCAATAGGCAATAAAATTACCGAAACCGGCCAAATAGAGGTTATAAGGAGCGAATTGAAAGATATGGTCTGGCTGGGGGGGCTTCCTTACAGTCGGTCAATACAAGAGGCAGACCTGAGGCGTATCGCAGCGATTAAAGCCGATACCGGATTTGTAGAGGAGCTGCGACAGGCGAAGACCCGGTTAGAAAAATTTGTTTCTTCGAATGTTAGCAATCATTGATTGACAACGTGAGGAATTTTTTTTAAGTAAGTGCCGGCTTTAGAACGTGGAGTATTTATGGAACCGCAAAAACGCAGTAGTGATAAGGCGGCACAGGAAGTTATAAAACGAATGGCTGAGGCGGGGCAGCAGAACGCCTGGGACCGTCTTGAAGCGCAGTCGCCGCAGTGCGGCTTCGGGAAACAGGGGCTGTGCTGCCGGATTTGCACGATGGGGCCCTGCCGGATTTCCAAAAAGTCTCCGCTTGGTGTTTGCGGGGTTGATGCGGATACGATTGTAGCGCGCAATTTTCTCAGGGCCGTTGCAGGCGGCACCAGCGCTCACAGCGACCACAGCCGGAGTGTAGCACAGGTATTCCTTGCGACGGCACGTGGCGAAGCGCCGGACTATCAGCTCAAAGACACCGTCAAGCTGAAAAGAATAGCAGTTGAGTTAGGAGTAGAAACCAAAGACCGACCGGTCAACGAGATTGCAAAAGATATCGGGGTGATTGCGTTGAATGAATTTGGCAAAGCGGAGGGGACACAGCTTATGGCGAGGCGTGCTCCGAAGCCGCGGCAGGAAATCTGGAAAAAGCTGGATATAACGCCCCGTGCTGTGGACCGGGAGGTCGTTGAGGCACTGCATAGGACCACGATGGGGGTGGACCAGGATTATAAGAGCATTATTAGGCACGCTAGTCGCACCGCTCTTGCCGATGGGTGGGGCGGCTCGATGCTCGCTACCGAATTACAGGATATTCTGTTCGGGACGCCTTACCCTGGGTGCGGGGAGGTCAATCTTGGGGTTTTGAAGGAAGATGAGGTAAATATCATTGTTCACGGGCACGAGCCGATTCTTTCGGAGATGATAGTGGCGGCATCGAGGGATAAGGCGCTTCTGGCTGAGGCACAGAAGGTTGGGGCGAAGGGGGTCAACGTGGCGGGGATTTGCTGCACGGCAAATGAGCTATTGATGCGGCACGGAGTGCCGATTGCGGGCAACTTTCTCAATCAGGAATTGGCTATCGCTACGGGGGCAATTGAGCTAATGGCGGTTGATGTTCAGTGCGTGATGCAGGGATTGGCGGAAGTCGCCAAATGTTTCCACACGAAGCTGATTACGACCTCTGATAAGGCCAGGTTAGCAGGTGTGGAACATATTGCGATGGAGGAAAAGACGGCTCTTATCACGGCGAAAGAGATAGTCAGGATGGCGATAGAGAACTATAAGAATCGCGGCCAGGTTACAATACCCAGCGAGAAGCAAAGGGCAGTAGTAGGTTTTAGCCATGAGTCTATTAACTATATATTGGGCGGTAAATTCCGAGCCAGTTATAGGCCATTAAACGACAATATAATCAATGGCCGAATCCGGGGCATTGCAGCCATTGTCGGCTGCACGAATCCGAAAGTGCCGCAGGACTTCACACACACAACATTGGCGGAGGAGCTAATCAAGCGTGATGTGCTGGTGGTTACGACCGGCTGTGCGACTATTGCGTGCAGTAAGCGAGGTCTGACAAATCCGAAGGAGGCGCTGAAATTAGCTGGGCCCGGTCTTAGAGAGGTCTGTGAGGCGGTGGGAATGCCGCCGGTTCTGACGTGCGGCAGTTGCGTGGACAACAGCCGATTGCTTGTAGCGTGCACGGAAATAGTAAGAGAGGGCGGACTTGGGGAGGATATATCCGAGATACCGGCGGCGGGGGCGTGTTTAGAATCAATTACGGAAAAGGCAATCACAATAGGTCAATATTTTGTAGCCAGCGGTTTGTTGGTGGTTTTCGGCGAAGAGTTTTTGCCGGTTTCGGGAAGCGAAAAGACAAGCAAGTATCTGTTCGAGGGGATTGAGAAGGACTTCGGGGGCCGCTGGGCGGTGGAATCCGACCCGTATAAGGCCGCTGAAATGATTCTTGCACATATCGAAGGCAAACGTGATACGCTCGGAATCAATAAGGCCAGGGAGCGAAAGCTTTACGATATGGCGGACCGGCGGTCGTTGGCGGTTGACTGATGGGCAGAGAAGTTTGCAATTTTAGAGAACAAGGTTAGTTAGTTTATGTCGAAGATTATAGCATCTGCGGCCATCCGCGGCGCACATAAGATAGCAAGGCAGGCGGAAGACATTTTGAAACGGGCCATTGCGGAGAAAGGGAGAGAATGCCGGGTGGAGTTTCCGAATACCGGATATTATATACCTATTATTTATTCTATGACGGGAAGGGCGGTGCAGAAGCTACGCTGTTTTGAAGAGGTGCTGGAGGAAGTCAAGGCCTTATTGCCGCCTCCGGTTGATGATGACTTATGGCTGCCTTATTTGGGCCAGGCGCTTGATGCCGGGATGGCGACTCTATTTGCAGAGGAGATTATCGAATGCTGTAAGTATCTGATTGGGCCTAACCCCGTTAGCAGCATCTGGCTGGGGGCAGCGGACGATATGATATTGCGGGAACGTGGGATTCAGTTTGTCGATGGGACGGCGCCGGGATTTGCGGCGGTGGTTGGGGCGGCACCTGATGTTGAGACGGCGGTCGATATAGCCCGCAAGCTGCAGGAGCGATGTCTGTATGTTTTTATGTCTGCGCACTACAACGGCACAACATTTGCCGAGCAGCTTGTCGAGGGAGGCGTGCAGTTGGGCTGGGAGACGCGGCTGGTGCCTTTCGGGCGCGAGATTACGTCGGCAATATACTCGCTTGGTTTTGCCAGCAGAGTGGCACTGAGTTTTGGAGGGGTCCAGCCGGGGGATTTTCGGCGAAATCTGCTTTACAACAAAAACAGGGTATTCGCTTTTGTTATGTCGTTAGGAGAGGTTACCGATGAGTGGTACGCCACTGCTGCGGGGGCGATTAACTACGGCTTTCCGGTCATAGCGGATTCGGATATACCGCAGATTCTACCTACGGGCGTATGCACTTACGAACACGTAGTATCCAATGTTCCTCACGAAAAAATAGTGGAAAAGGCCATTGAGGTTCGAGGGCTGAAGATAAAGATTACCCAGATACCGATACCCGTGGCGGTCAGCCCGGCGTTCGAAGGCGAGCGGATACGGAAAGAGGATATGCACTGCGAGTTCGGCGGACAGAGGACGCCGGCGTTTGAGTGGGTGCGGATGCGAGATATTGAGGATGTAGAGGACGGCAAAGTGGAGGTGGAAGGGCCGGATGTTGATACGGTTGAGGCGGGGGGGAAACTGCCATTAGGGATTATAGTTGAGGTTGCGGGCAGGAAAATGCAGCCGGATTTTGAGCCGGTGTTAGAGAGGCAGATACATACGTTTATAAATGAGGCACACGGGATATGGCATATGGGGCAGCGCGACATCAACTGGATGCGTATCAGCAAGGAGGCAGCGGGAGCAGGATTTCGGCTTGAGCATATTGGCAAACTGCTGCACGCGAAGTTTCATGAGCAATACTCAAACATCATCGACAAGGTGCAGGTGAAAATCTACACGAATTCTGGTCAGGTAGTGAAGCACCGTGAGGTGGCGCGAAGTGTGTATTTGGAGCGGGATGCACGATTGGCGGGAATGACGGATGAAGATGTGGAGACATTTTATTCGTGCACGCTGTGTCAGAGTTTTGCACCGAGTCACGTGTGCGTGGTCTCGCCGCAGCGCCCTGGATTGTGCGGGGCATATAGCTGGTTAGACTGCCGGGCGGCATACGAGATTACGCCATCTGGGCCGAACCAGCCCATTTCGAAGGGCAATTGTATAGAGCCGAAGGTCGGTCAATGGGACAAGATAAATAACTTTGTTCTAAAGACCAGCGGCGGTAAAGTAGAGCGAATGAGCCAATATAGTATGATTACCGACCCGATGACATCATGCGGCTGCTTTGAGTGTATCGCTGCGGTGCTGCCTTCGACGGGCGGGATAATGATAGTCAACAGGGAGTTTGTTGAGATGACGCCCTGCGGGATGAAGTTTTCGACGCTGGCGGGTGTAGTTGGGGGAGGTCAGCAGACGCCGGGGTTCATTGGGCATTCCAAGCATTACATCGGCTCAAAGAAATTTATAGCGGCTGAGGGCGGAATACGAAGGATTGTGTGGATGCCGGCGATGCTGAAGGAAGAGATTAAAGATGCTTTCGTCAAGAGGGCGGAAGAGATGGGGCTTGGCGGGGAGGAATTTCTTGCCAAGATTGCGGATGAAAGAACAGCCACGACAGAAGAGGAAGTTCTGGAATTTATAACAAAGGCCGGGCATCCGGTAATGGATTTAGAGCCGATGTTCTAACGGCTTTCTGCTGAAGGAAAATCGAATATTAAAAATCAAATATCAAAATTAAGGAGTTCCACAATTTTGATTTTTACATTTTAATTTTTGATGTTTGCCACTTAAACCAATGAATGAGAAAAGTGTATTATGGCACTGACGGGGTTAGAGATATTTAAGCTGTTACCGAAGACGAACTGTAAGAAGTGTGGGTTTCCTACTTGTCTTGCTTTTGCGATGGCACTTGCTCAGAAACGGGTCAAATTAGAGGATTGTCCATACGTTTCGGAGGAGGCAAAGCAAAAGCTTGCGGCGGCGGCAGCTCCGCCGATGCGCAAGATTATATTTGGCAGCGGTGATAATCAGGTTCAGGTCGGGCAAGAGACAGTGATGTTTCGACACGAGGAGAAGTTTCATAATCCTACGGTCCTGGCTGTAACTGTGTCGGACAAACTGGCAGGGGAGGAATTGAAAAAGCGTATTGCTGCTGTAAATGCGCTCCAGTTTGAACGAGTTGGGACAAAGATTGGGGTTAGGGCCGCCGCTATTGTCAACGATAGCGGCTCAGCGAAGAGTTTTGCCGATGCTTGTGCGGCGGTAAAGGGTGCGAGTAATCTTGCGTTAATTCTGGTTACGGAATCGGCGGAGGCAATGGCGGCAGGTGTGGCGAAAGTGAAGGAAGGCAAGCCATTACTTGCATCGGCGAAACCGGAAACAGCAGATGCAATGACAAAGGTAGCCAAAGACAACGGCTGCCCCATTGTGGCGAAAGCCGGGCCGATTGAGGCACTTTCTGAGCTTACCGAAAAGATTAAGGCCAAAGGAGTGGAGGACATAGTCCTTGATGCTGGATGCTCCGCCGTAAGGTGTCCTGTGGAGATACTGGATGCTCGCGGAGAATCGAGAATCGAGAATCGGGAATCGAGAATCCGTGAGACGTTGTATAACCTCTCAAGGATGCGTGCTTTAGCTCTTAAGAAAATATTCAGGCCGCTGGGTTATCCGGCAATATCGTTTGTGGCCGGCGGCGATGCGGACACCCAGGCGGCTACTGCGATATCTCTGATTTGCAAGTATTCGGGTATTGTAGTTGTCGATACGGAGGAGCCATACGCTATTTTGCCTATGGTTACGGCGGTTATGAATATCTACACCGACCCACAGAAGCCGGTGCAGGTGGAGCCGAAGGTTTATGCGATTGGGGAACCCGATGGGAATTCGCCGCTGATGTTCACAACGAATTTTTCGTTGACATATTACACTGTGGAATCCGATGTTGAGGCCAGCAGGGTGCCGAGCTATATCCTGGTGGTCGATACGGAAGGGACAAGTGTGCTGACGGCTTATTCGGGTGACAAGCTTAACGAGAAAACGGTGGCGGAAGCAATGGCCAAGTATGGCGTGGATAAGTTGGTCAAGCACCGCCGGCTGATAATCCCAGGGTATGTGGCGATTATGAGCGGCAAACTCGAAGAAGCCACAAACTGGCAGATAATGGTTGGGCCGAGAGAGTCTTCGATGATACCTAAATATTTGCAGGAAGTGTGGAGATAGAACGGTTCCTCGATA
>CAZKOQ010000192.1:0-6591 GCA_964554425.1 uncultured Pirellulales bacterium
GCCGTTGCCGGATCTATCGAAGATATGTGTAAACTGGCGGATGTTATTGTCGATTTACCTATCGTGTTTCCTACGCTGGTAGTGGGCCTGACGCTTTTGGTGTTTTTTTCACAGACCGCCATCGGTCGATGGATTCAGGAGGATTTGGGTCTTGAATTTGTTTTCCAGCCGAAGGGTATTGTGCTGTGCCAATTTTTGGCGGCGGCCAGTTTTGCCATTCGTTCGGCCAAGACTGCTTTTGATGACGTTGGCCGGCGGTATGAGGATGTGGCTCTTACGTTGGGCTGCACGCGGTGGGGCAGTTTCCGGCGTGTGTCTTTGCCTCTTGCACGGAACGGTGTTATCGCAGGTGGGATTCTGGCGTGGGCCCGTGCTTTCGGGCTTTTTGGGCCTTTAATGATTTTCGTGGGGTCATTTCGCGGACGAACCGAGGTTCTAAGCACCACGATATTTCTTGAGCAATCAGTAGGTAATCTGGAAGTGGCTCTGGCGGTGTCGCTACTACTTATATTTGTGGCGTTGGTGGCATTGACCGTAATTCGGCTTGTCGGCGGCTCGACTGTGGTGAAATTATGATTCGCACTGAGCAAATCCTTTTTCGCATCGGCTCATTTCAGTTGCGGGACGTCAGCATCGAGGTGGCGGGGGGGCAGTATTTTGTCCTTTTGGGGCCGCCCGGCTCAGGGAAAAGTATTTTTTTAGAGTGTTTGTGCGGGCTTAGAAAGCTGGAATCTGGAAAAATATTCATAGATGGACGGGATGTTACGTTTCTTGAGCCGGGCGCTCGCGAAATTGGGTATGTGCCGCAGGACTACGCGCTTTTTCCGCATCTTAGCGTTGAGCAAAATATTGCGTTTGGTTTGCGTGTGCACAGGTTCACTGGCAGAGATACTGATAGTCGGGTCGAAGAGACGGCAGAGCTGCTTGGCATCAGGCAGCTTTTGGGGCGCAGGGTAAATGGTCTTAGCGGCGGCGAGACACAGCGGGTTGCTCTGGCACGAGCAATAATTTTGCAGCCAAAAGTGCTGCTGCTTGATGAGCCGGTTTGTGCACTTGATGAATTAACACGACAGGCAATTTGCTCACAGCTTTTTAGCGTTCAACGCCACCTTGGAGTAACTGTTGTCCACGTCAGTCATAATCTTGAGGAGGCATTTTCCGTAGCCGACAGAGCAGCTATCCTGCACCAGGGGAAGCTGCGGCAGATTGGCTCGATGGACGAGCTATTGCACAGGCCAAACAGTGAGTTTGTTGCGCGTTTTATGAGGTGCGAGAATATCTTGTCCGGCCAAGCAGTGGAGCCCGGTGTTCGACAGCGGATGACGCGGGTGAGGATTGACGATGTTGAGCTTGAAGTGCCGGGTGAGTGTTCGGGAGCGGTCAAGTTGATGGTTCGTCCTGAAGATGTCTTGGTTTGTTTATATTCTGATGTTCGTAGAAAAGGCGAAAATGAAATTCGCGTCAAGCCCGTTCGCTGGCGTAACTATGGCAGTTATACAAAGGTGGAATTACAGGGTTCTGTCAATTTAGTGGCACATTTGTCCGGAGCTGTTTTTGACAAGCTGAAGATTGAGAATAGACCCGAACTTGTAGCTGTGTTGAGTCCTGAGAATATTCACGTATTGCCTGGATGAGTAGTTTTGAGTATTCTACAAATGTTTTTTATGTATAACGATGCTGTATTTACAGATTGTTGAACAGCCGAATGATATGGTTAAGTTTAGAGCACGAGAGTGATGTTTGTGTGGATAAGCTTTGGCGATTAGCTCTATTTGGTTGTGTGTTGTGCTGCTGTCAATTGTCCTCGGTATTGGCGTGCAGATACAACGTGCGCGAGACCGGTTTTGTTGACCTCGGGATTGAGTCGTATTACTTCTATGGATACATCAAAGATGATACGCCGTCAGATGTTGTTACCTCTTTTGAGCAGATATTGTCAGAGGCGTTTACAGACACCAACATCAGGGCTGAAATAGTAAATATTAAGGAACAAAAAGATAATCCTGCGATTCGGTATCTGGAATCTTTACAGATAGGGACTTTTCCTGCTGCGGTTTTAGTTTCGCCGGATGGACAGGCGATTATAGTGCCGGTGGCAGAGCCAAATCGTCCGTTCGTGGATACGCTTCGTGGGGCAATCGGCGACATTCTCAGTTCGCCGAAGCGGAAGGAAATTCTTGAGCGGGCTATTGAAAACTACGCGGTTATACTTTTAATTGAAGGGGATGAGCCGCAGGAAAATGAAAAAGCTAAGACCGCGGCCTACGCAGCCATTAAGAGCATAGAAGCCCAGATGGAGGTGCTGCCCAAGCCGATTGAGCGGCCGCCGGCGCTGGTTGTGGCGGATTTGAAATCGCTTGCCGACGAAAAGATTTTGCTGTGGAGTCTTGGCCTGGATGTATCTGCACTGAGCGGGCCATATATAGCTGTGATTTATGGAAGGGTTCGATGGATTGGACCGTTGTTTAAGGGAGAGCAGATAGCCGAGGAATATCTTGACAGGGTGCTTTTTGTAGTAGGGGAGGATTGCGAGTGTGGGCTGGACCTAAGATGGGTGCAGGGGACAATGCTGCCGGTTAAATGGGACAGCGGCTTGCAGGCAAAAGTGGCGGAAAATCTTGGTTTTGACCCTGAAAGCCCGATGATAAAGATGGAGATAGCTTCGATAGTGAGCAGGGGCATCGGAGGAACTTCATACCCGGGCGTGCCGTTTAGATATGGTGAAGCGGCTTCAAAACCTCAGTCAGGCCGGGATTGGCAAAATGGAGCCGAAAAGATTGAAAGTAATGCGGCAACTGGTTCACCGGCTGGCGAATCGGTTGTAGGCGATTCGGCTGGCGGGGACATTTGCTCGCCGTTGCGCGCTATGGCGATGGTTGCGGTAGGAATGGCTGCGCTTGTTATAATTGTCGGTATTGTGGTTCTTTTAAGACCGAAAAGGATATAAGTAAGTGTATGATGACATTTGGCCTTATCTTCAAAGAGATTCGGCACCGCAAGGTGAACTTTCTGCTTAGTGTCCTGGCGGTAGCGGCAGCCGTTGCGATGTCTATATCATTTTTTACTGCGGCCACGGCCTCTGAGCGCGAGACCGCTCGCCTGATGCTTTCTATGGGATTTAATGTGCACATCGTATCAAAAGATACAAATCTAAATGAGTTCCTGCTTACGGGACTGGCCGACCGAACGATGCCTGAGCAATATCTTGAGAAGCTCGCATCGCAGCAGGCGATTTCATACAATCACCTGTTGGCCAGTTTGCAGAAGAAGATGTTGTGGCGGGGGCTCGAAGTGATATTAACAGGCCTGGCCCCCGAGGTGTGTCCGCCCGGCAGTGGAAAGTTACCGGTAAGTTATCAGATTAAGCCGGGCGATGTGTATGTCGGATACAGGATTGCGCAGACCCTGGGTCTGAAAGAAAAAGATGTTGTCGAGATAGAAGGTAGGAAGCTCAAAGTAGCCAAATGTCTGTCGGAGTCCGGAGGGGCCGATGACATTCGGCTTCAATGTTCCTTGCGGGACGCTCAAGATATTCTAAAGCTCCCGGGTCAAATAAGCGAGATTCGGGCGGTGGACTGTTTGTGTTTTGCACCGGCCGGCGACCCGGTGTCGGTTTTGCGGAAGGAAATTGGCTCGCTTTTGCCTGATGTGCAGGTTTTCCATACCAGAAGCATTGCCTCGGCCCGTTCAAAGACAAGGCAAATGGTGAAAAATTTCTTTGTTGTAATTTTGCCTCTTGTTGTCATTGCCTGCGGCGTGTGGATAGGAATACTGGCGATAATTAACGTGCGGGATAGACGGCAGGAGATAGGAATTATGCGGGCGTTGGGATACGGAGGGGGGAAAATTACATCTTTGTTTCTTGGCCGCGCGACGGTAATTGGCCTGCTTGGAGCGGCGATTGGGTTTTTTATCGGGACCGTTCTGGCTATGAAGTTTGGCCCGAAGGTGTTTAGTATTACCGCTAAGGCGGTTATAAGACCGGAGCCGGTTTTGTTTATTGTTTCGCTTGTCTTCGCAACTTTGTTTGCTGTCGTATCGAGTTTTATTCCTGTGGCGGTTGCTGCAACTTATGACCCAGCAGTTACCCTGCGAGAAGATTAGATATGATTGTGCTTGAGAACATTTGGAAAACTTACCATACGCCAGATGGTAACATTAAGGCGCTGCGTGACATCAATCTGCATATAGAAAAGGGCGAATTTGTTACGCTATGCGGCCCCAGCGGCAGCGGAAAGACCACACTTCTAATGATAATGGCGGCAATGCTGCGACCAACGAGGGGAAAAGTTCTGGTGGAGCACAGCGATTTGTATCAAATGAGCATTAGAGATAGGGCAAGATTTCGCGCTCAAAACATTGGCTTTATTTTTCAGATGTTTTATCTGGTTCCATATCTTAATGTTATCGAAAATGTCACTTTAGCTGGAGGTGTTGGGCAGGGAAGAATGGATGCCGCGAGGGCGGGGGAGCTGCTGAGCCAGTTGGGTCTGGCGGGGCGAGAATTTCATAAACCTTCTCAACTTAGCGCCGGCGAAAAGCAGCGTGCCGCGATAGCCAGGGCGTTATTTAATCGCCCAAAGATTATTCTTGCCGATGAGCCGACCGGCAACCTCGACCCTGAAAACGCTTCTTCGGTAATCAAGTGTCTCTCTGAGTTTCATCAAAATGGCGGCATAGTAATTATTGCCACTCACGAGCTGCAAGCCCGGAAATTCGCCAGCGGAGTAGTCTATTTGCGCGAAGGTGCCATCGAAAAACACATTTAGCAGTGAAGCGTGGTTTTAACAATTGGATAAGTGAATGTAGGGGTGAGACTCCAATTTGTGTCAGCGGTCAATGGTGTTGGCGGGGGTCCGCACTGCTGTGATGTGAAGAATGCTCAAATGCAGTTCTGCCAAGGCCAGTGCCAAGGTATCTGCGCCGGTAGTGTTGTCGTAATAATCTGTTTTTAAGCTGGCACGGGGGAGTGGATTGTTGCCAAAGAATTTCTCTACCGCGGTTTCAGCGAGCTTGAAGGCACGTTTGTAATATGCTTCCTGTGTGGTAGCGCGAAATGCAGCAAGCTGCAAACTGATTGCGTGGCCGAAGGTCATTGGCCAGGCGTCAACGTCATCGCCAGGCAGCGAGTTCATATAAGCATCGGCGGCTTTGATTATGAGGTCACGATATTTTACACAGCCGGTATTTTCGTATCGTGATACGCACATCATTGCGACCTTTGCGGTGGTATTACCGTTATTTTTCGGGTCCCATAGTGGAGTATAAATGTCCGGTTTATCTGCAGAGTTGAAGCCCATTACAAAACCCTTTTTACTTTTGAGGTCGTGAGGCAGCAAGCAGAATTTTTCGTCTGCTGATGCAGCAAATCTTGTCAGAAGTGTTCTAAGTGGCTCCGGGACTTTTCTTGCGGCACCGTCGCAGTCAATAGCAAGGGATAGTATCTCACAGGCGTTTGCAGAGCTATTCTGCTGTTCGTTTGGTTCTATTTTCAATAGGCCTTTTTTCTGGAAGTGCGTGAGCAAGACATCGATTGCTTTCAGAAATGTTTTATCTCCAGTATAAGAGTATGCCTCTGCCCAGGTTCGGATGTAAAAGCCCGCTTGTCTGGGGGACTGGAATGCGGATTTAGCAGATGAGCGGTGAAAATTAGTGAGAGAATTTGGTTCGCTGCCTTTGTGGTCTTGTGTGTTACTATCCCATAGTGCCAGGGCAAAACGTTTACTTTCCTGCGGGGCAAGCTCGAAACATTTGCCCCACAACAGCCAGGGACGAGAGAGCTCGTGAATAGGTTCTTGTTGCATGGAGGCAATCTCATCTGTCATTACGTTCCACGATAAATGTTCGCCCCAGGGCAGCAGGCCGGTTACCGGTGACTGGGTATTCTTCAGGAACCATTTTAGCTCGTCGTCAGCCGCCTGTGCGTAGCGGTTTTCACCGGAGAGTTCTTTTAAGAAATATAACAATCGCAGCAGGTTTTCATTCAACTGGGGATTGGCGCCGACAAGCGGTTCGGTGTGCGGCCAGGGTCTATTTTCATCTCGAACGCCCGCGGGGGCGAGAGGACGGATTTTGGGGGGAGAGAGGGTTTCCCTGTCTAAGGCGGTTAGGAACATACCGGTTTTTTGTGGACCATAGATGTCCCTGCCGTTTTGCAGCATTGTATCGGCATAGCGGTAAACTACAGTTATAAATGGTGAGGAAGGTGTGCCCTGGCGGAAAATAGTTTTCAAATCCAAATCTGCGCCGTGTCCACTTGACACAATAAATAGAGCAACAAGACCAACTATTAGATTTTTTTGCATACGTCTGTTATCGAACATTAGCGCTCCATTTCATATCTACTCGATGAACTATCATCTCACCGGTCAATTGTGTTGGAAGGGATAGCTATCTTTATATTGCTTATGGCTGCGTGGACCTCCAATAATGCAAGGGCAAGCGAGTCGGCGCCGGTGATTGTCTCATAGTGGTCGGTTTTGAAACTTGCCCTCGGCAGGGGATTATCCTGCCAGAAGGTATCTACGGCCATACGTGCAAACCGGCAGGCCTGTTCGAGATACACATCGCACTGAGTGAGCTTGTAGGCAG
>CAZKOQ010000193.1:0-6575 GCA_964554425.1 uncultured Pirellulales bacterium
ATTTTCCAAAATCTGTGTCCAGAAATCTGTGCAAGATGTGTTCCCTTTTTTTGAATTTTGATTTGTCATTTTGCACTTTGATTTTTGATTTTCTTTTCCATACCCTATACGTCGTTCGCTACTGCCGGCCTTCCCATCGTTTGAGGGTTGCTCGTGATACTCGCTGGACATATTCATCAGGGTCGTTGAGGTGCGATTTTATATTGGCCAGGGCCGGGCGGGCTTTTTCACCAATCTGATTTAACGCGATTACCGCATATAATCTCGCCTTATCTGTCTTGTGCTCGAGCGCTTCGAGCAGGACCAGCAAGGCCTTTTGGTCTTCGCCCCAATCGCAGAGGGCGTGCGCGGCGGCAACGCGGACGGTCGGTGATGGGTCTTTCAGTAATTTTTCAAACTCGATTTTTGCCTGCTTTATGTCGGCAGGTCCAATGCAATTAGTATGCAGCCAGACTGTGGCCCAGTAACGGACAGGGGCGTATTTATCGTTGAGGGCCTGGAAGTATTTTGGAATTGCCTTGTTGCCTTGGCCATCGAGGTCTTTGATTGTTCGCAGACGCTCGAGCAGGTCGGTTTTGTGGAGTTTGTCAATCCAGTGTTCTGTTATTTCGGCTGACGGTTGTTGAGGTGCCGGTTTGTCGCCAAGTTTGAATGTTACTTCGGGGCTATCCTCAAAACCGATGCGGCACGCTTTCGCGTGGAGGACCTCGTTAGTTTTAAGCTGCACTGGTTTTGTGTATAGTTTCCAGTCGGTCTTTTTGTTTTTGCTGCCATTGATTTTGTAGGCGATGGATGCGCCGGGTGTTGCGCAGGTGGCTGTAACAAGTGTGCCTTCTGCAACTGCTTTAGAGGCGGGGTGAAAGGACGGCTGGGCGGTTGTCTGGAACTTGCCGTCGGGGCGTTTTAGTTCGTCGAACTCCGGCTCCGGAATCAGGCCGACATCACCGGTATCTTTCATCCATTTCTGGTGGACTTTTCGCATACGCTGGAGGATGGCTTTGTATTCTGGGTCAGCGGCGAGGTTGTTGACTTCATCCGGGTCGGCAGCGGTGTCGTAGAGTTCTTCGATGGGCTTGGTTTCGAGAAAATAGAGTTTTTGCGGGCCGGTGAGTTTGCCCTCGACATTGAGCCGGCGCATCTCCTGCATTGTCGGCATCTGGTTCATATATTCGATGTCCTGGCCGTATGTGATGTGCGGCATATAGTTGCGGATGTATTTGTAGCGTTTATCGCGGACGCCGCGGATGAGGTCGTAGGCCTCGTCCATACGGTCGCGGGCGGCGAAGATATATTTGCGGGGCTTTGCCCTTTGTGGGCCGAGAAATGGCTGACCCTGTATATGCTTTGGAATTTTTATGCCGGTAAGAGAGAGCATCGTCGGGGCAAAGTCAATGAAGGCGACAAGGTCATCATTGATGGAGCCGGGCTTGAGGGTGTCGGCATTGCTGGGTGAAGCGAACATTCGGAATTTTTCGGGGATGCTAATAATCAAGGGGACTTTGATACCAGCGTCGTATATCCATCGTTTGCCGCGAGGCAGGCCGCGGCCATTGTCGCCCCAGAACCATACTATTGTGTTGTCGGCGAGCATATCATCTTCGAGCTGCTTTAGGATGTCGCCGGCTTCTTTGTCCATCAGCGTAACGACATCGTAATATTGTGCCCAGTCCTGGCGGACCAGCGGTGTGTCGGGATAGTAGGACGGCAGAATTGCTTTGGCGGGGTCGTGCTTTTCGTGCGGCTGCAAACCATTTATGCGTCGGAGCATTTGCGGGCTTCGATTGCGAATTTGGCTTTCGTGCGAGGTTATGATGTTAAAGACGGCAAAGAATGGCTGGCCTTGCGGGCGATTGCGCCAGTGTGCCTTGTTGCTACATTCGTCCCAGGCGGTTTGTGGCGGGTCAAACTGGTAGTCGGTCTTGACGTTATTGGTACAATAATAGCCGGCGGCCCTGAGATATTCGGTGAAGCATTTGACGTAAGCGGGAGGGACGCCTTTGCAGCGCATCTGATGTGTGCCGATTGTGGTGGGATACATACCGGTGATGATGCCGCTGCGCGCCGGGGCACAGACCGGCGAATGGGAATAGACGTTTGTGTAGCGGACGGCCTGGGTGGCGAAGTTATCTATGTTGGGCGTTACGGCGTAGGTGTCGCCGTAGCAGCCCAGGTTAGGGCTGAGGTCTTCAGCGCTAATCCAGAGTATATTGGGTGGCTGACTTGTCGATATTTTGTCTCTGCAAAGGCCGATTTGTGGCAGAAACATTGCTGCCACCGAGCCGGAGCTAATCTGAAGGAATTGTCGGCGGCTTAGATTGGAGGTGTAGGTCGGCATAAAATTATCTCCTTACTTTTGCGCAGACTTCAACGGAACAAGCGTTTCCTGGTTTACAATTATAAAGGACCGGCGTTTCGAGGCAATTGAAATTCTTGTGGATGGCAAGCGGAGGAGAATATGGAATCGAGAATGTTGAATGATGGAGGGTGAAAGGGCAAACGTCGGCTACGGGGCGAGGGGTCTTGTGCCGAGGATTTCGAGAGATTCCTCGATAAGAGGCAGGGCCTTTGTTGTTATCTTGGGGTCGTAGAGGTCGCCGGTTACCTCCATTCGGACGACGGCCCGTCCGATGCCTTCGGTGAGCGATTCAAAGATAGAGGGGTCGGCGGTGGCGAGGCGGCGGCCTCTTGCGATGAGGACGAGGTCAACATTGTGCTGTGGGATGTTCATCCAGCCGGAGCCATAAAAGGCAATGGCGTCGCCGGAGAGGTCGAGCTTTCTGAAAATGAGGCGGTCGCCTTTGATATAGGAATCGAGAAACATTCGATTGAAGGCGAAGTCTTTTGGCTCGGTGAGGTTGAGGACGTGCAGGAGCTTGCCGAGCGGAGAGAGATGGCCGGCCTGCATATCAGTTATCGACAGCCGGCATATACCGATGCGGGAGGATGTGTCGGCTGTGGAGGCGCCAAGCGACAGTTCGCCGCTCATTTTGCCGGTGGTGGCTCGTGGCTCTTGACTGGCGGGTTGTGATTCGTTGCCGGCAGCTTGCGGCTGGGATGTCGCCGAAAGGAATTGCTTGAGGTCGATGTTGTCGAAAGCAAGCTGGAGGGAATACTGAGGGGCAGCGCCGGCGGGGTGTTTTAGTTCAAACGCTCCTGTTACTTTTCCGTTGTAGCAATCGGCGAATAGATTTTTGGCGGACCAGGTGTGAAGGTTGGGGTCATAGTGAACGTCGGCTTTGAAGCCGGTCATAGACTTATCGAGGATTGTAATGGTATCGGCGAGGAGTGTAGCGTGGCTGTCGGTTAGGCCGAGACCGGTTTTATAGGAGGCGGTTGCCGTCAGGAGTGCGTGTAGTTGAACTGTAGCGGCGGATATGTTGAGGGTGCAGCCATTGAGTTTGACGGAGCCGGAAAGGTCGATGTGTTTTTTGCCGTCCTGAGCACGTGTAACTTTTATGTCCGGCAGATTGATGTCAAATTTACCAGAGGGGGAGAGGTTGAGGTAAAGCGATTGCAAAGTTTGCGGCAACGCGGCGCCGAGGCGTTCGTTAAAAGAGATGTCCTGTGCCAAAAGTTGAAGCGATGCGCTATCGAAGGTGTTGTCAGCGAAAGCGATGCGGCCATTTAGTTTTATTCTCGGAGAAGAGTCTTTGGGCGGCAGTACTGGGCTGGCTGGAGCTGCGGTGATGTCCTGCAGTTCAACAGTATCAGGTTTTATTATGAGGGCGCCGGTGAGGTCTTTTAAAAGGTAGGGAAAACATTTGAAGTTGATAGTGTCACCGAGGCATTCTATGGTTATGTTGTAGTCGGGCTGAGCGGCGGGGGCGGCTTTGTTTAATTGGGCGATGAGATTTATCTTGCCATCGGGCTGGAGTTCGGAGACGATTTTTTTAAGTGACGCAGGAATTAGAGCAAACAGGTCATCGTTTAACTGTGCCTGTTGGAGGGTTATGGATAAATCATAAGAGTGCTGCCGGTTTTGCGGGTCCGGGTGGATTTGGCCGGTCAGGGATATTGGGATTTCGTTATACCGGCCGCTGAAGCTCTTGAGGTTGATGGAGTCTGGGGTGAGGACGGCGTTTGCTGAGATTTCAGTAATGGGAGCAGGAAACCGCTCGGACTTTAGAGAGGCATTTTTGAAAGACAGGTCAGCGGTGTAGTTTATGGGGCCGGTGTTAGGTTCCGGTGCGGAGATATTTATACGGCCATCGACCTGGCCTGTAATACCGAACTGGTCGCAGAGGTTTTTTTGCGCATCAGGCAACGCCCGTTTGAGTGTGGAATCCAGAGGGACGTTGTTTACATCAATTTGGATATTATATACCGGTTTGTCAGAGGCCCCTGTCAGCACTTTGCCGTTGATGATGAATTTTTGTAAGTTAGCTGTCGAGACAACGTTTGAAATGACTGTAGTGGAGCCGTCAAAAATAAGATTGCCGGTGAGTTTTTTTAATGGATAGGGGAACTTATCGTAAAGCGCATCAGTATTGAGCAGCGTAACGGTCAATATTTTGCGTTTGTCGGTTTGTGAGTTTCGGGTGAGCTGATAGTCAACGGCTGACCGGCCTTGCGGCGAGAAGGAGTCCCACAATTCTTTTTGGTTTGTGCCAAGTGCACTGTAGAGGTCTTTATCGAGGGAGATATTATCGCTTGTGATTCGGAGCTGGTATTTGAGGTTTGGGCCGAAGTCGCGTGTCCAGCCGCCAATGGATAGCTTTACGCTGCCGTGATTGCCGAGGAGGTTATTGAACGTGGCGCTATCGGCGGTCAGGTCAATCGGGCCAGTGAGATGCTCAATTTTGTAGGGGAAGTCGTAGTAGCAAACAGAGACATCTTTACAGAGAACTTTGCCGGATAATGAACTCTCATTTGGCCGGTTCAAATTGCCTGATGCGTCGAGGTCCAAATCTATCTGCCCGGAGGGTTGGTATCGTGTGAAGAATCTCCGGAGAGCGGCGAATGGGCTGGATTTTTCCAGAAAAGATGGACCCACGAGGGTGAATCTATCAAGAGAGGGACTATGTTTGGCTTGGAAGTCTTTTATCCTGAGTTTTAGCGAGAAGTCGCCGTCTCGGCCATACTGGAACTGGCCGGCCAGGTAGTCGATTACCCACGACATTTCGAGCGCGGGAAGGTCTGTTGAAGATACTCCTCCTGCGAATGTGATAAGGCCTGGTTTCCAAAAACCGGTCAGTCGGCTTTTGGCGGAACTTACAGCCATTTTGGCTGTTGCGATTTCGAAGGCGTAGCTATCCGGTGGCTGCTGGGTCGGGCCGAATTTTGCATTGAGGGGCATCTGGGCGGCGACCTTTACCTGACCATTTGAGATTTTGCTGTATTGCAGCGTGCCGTCTTCGAGGAGAATAAAGGGCATTTTGCCGGCGCCGCCTTTGGGGACTTTGAGGGTAAATCCGGATAGATTCCATAGACCCGTATCCAAATTGTATTGGGCATTGAAGACAAAGTCGCCGGCGCTTATCTGTTTGAGGCGTGGCCGAAAAGATAATAAGCTGGCGATGCTGAATTGGCCGGAGACTGTGTTTGCTTTTAATACGAAATCGGCGCTGGTCTGCTTTTTGTGGGGAGTGATTGTAAGATTCTTGATGAGGACCGAGCCGTTGGTGTGGAAGCGGAGCGATTCAGTTTTGATGTTGGTGCCGGTAAGCTCGGCGATCTGTTTTATTGCTGAGCGGCAGAGGATTTTGCCTGTCAGGAGAAAGCCGAGCCATAAGGCGATAGCGATGAGCAAGGCCCTCAAGAGCCAGCGGAAGACCTTTTTGATAACCCTGTTTATCTTAGCTTGGTATGGATTTACCGGCATTGAAGAAAAATTCAAAAATCAAAATGCAAAATTGAGGAGTTATTTGTTCCTTAGTTTTACGCTTTAAGTTTTAGGTTTTGCGCTCTTTTTATTGCTTTATCCGCGATGTCACGGCGGTAATAGGCGCCTTCAAATTTTATCTTGCCGGCGGCCTGGTAAGCCCTGGCTTTGGCATCAGCGATTGTCCGACCGAGTGCGGTTACTCCGAGGACTCTGCCGCCGTCTGTAACGATGCTGCCGTTTTGAGTTTTTGTGCCTGCGTGGAATATGATGACATCTTCGAGCTGTTCGGCTTCTTCGATGCCTGTTATTTTCTTGCCTTTCTGATAATCGCCCGGGTAGCCGCCGGAGGCCATCACAACGCAGACCGCGGGGCGGGGGTCCCACTGGAGCGAGACATCTTCCAATTTGCCGTCGCAGACTGCGAGACAGACCTGCAGGAGGTCAGTTTTGAGGCGCACAAGGATTGGCTGTGTTTCGGGGTCGCCAAAGCGGACGTTGAATTCGAGGACTCGTGGGCCTGCGGGGGTAATCATAATGCCGGCGTAGAGGACACCTTTGTAGGGTGTGCCGTTTCGGTTCATACTATCGACTGTCGTGACGAGGATTTCGCGGGTAATCTGGTTCATCAATTCTTCGGTAACAACCGGTGCGGGGCTGTAGGCACCCATTCCGCCGGTGTTTGGGCCGGTGTCGCCGTCGCCGATGGGTTTGTGGTCCTGCGAGGATTCCATAACGTAGATATTTCGGCCAT
>CAZKOQ010000194.1:0-6540 GCA_964554425.1 uncultured Pirellulales bacterium
CTTGATAAGCAGATGCACCAGGCGGCTCAGGCCCGGTGGGCTATTACTGTCGGCTCAGCTATATTGGCGTCCGGAGCATTGTTACTTATCTTGCTGCCTGTTATCGATTTTGGCAAGAGTGCCACGGTTAGTAGTTCCTATCCTGCCACAGAGGAGATTAGTAAAAATTGGCCTCGATTTCGTGGTCCGGGGGGGCTTGGGGTAAGCGCCTCCACAAATATGCCAATAAGTTGGAATGGCAAGACAGGCGAGGGGATTCTCTGGAAAACTAAGGTGCCGCTGCCAGGGTATAATTCACCGGTTGTCTGGGGCGAGCGTGTTTTTCTTTCCGGAGCCGATGGCAACGAGTGTAAAGTTTATTGTTTTGATGTGCTGAGGGGAAATCTGTTGTGGGCGGTGCCTGTGGTAAATGTTCAAGGCGGCTCTAAGAAGCCGCTCAAGCTAACGTCGGGAGGCGCGGGCTATGCTTCGCCCACTGTGGTGACGGATGGCCGGCGAGTGTGTGCTATTTTTGCAACAGGCGATGTCGGCTGTTTTGACTTGGAAGGAAGAAATATCTGGAGTAGAAGTTTGGGTGTGCCCGATAGTGCTTATGGTTATGCTTCTTCGCTTGAGGGACATCGGAACTTGCTTTTGATTCAGTATGACCAGGGGGCAGCCGAAGACAAGAAGTCTAAACTAATAGCTTTGAACGCATCATCAGGACAGACTGTCTGGGAGACGCCGCGTCCGGTTCCCAACTCCTGGGCATCGCCAATTGTGGTTAAAGTCGGCGAACAATATCAGGTAATAACCTGCGGCGACCCCTGGGTGATAGGGTATGACCCAGCTAATGGGGCGGAGCTTTGGCGAGCCAAATGCATCGGCGGTGAAATTGCTCCATCTCCAATCTACACCGGAGGGCTCGTTTTAGCTGCGGAGCCATATAACAAAATAGTTGCGATTCGGCCGGATGGGAGGGGCGATGTTACCAAGACCCACATCGCCTGGAGCATCGAAGACAGCGCCCCTGATATTTGCTGCCCGGTTGGTAATGGCGAATTTGCGTTCTTTCTGGCGACGACGGGAGCGCTTTCCTGCTATAAACTCCCGGAGGGGAAAAAGTTGTGGGAGGAGGACCTCAAAGAGAATTTCCTGGCATCGCCGAGTTTGGTCGGCAACCGTCTGTATCTATTGAGCGAGAAAGGGGTAATGATTATTGCCGAGGCAGGAACGAAATACAAACAGATAGCCAAGTGTGAGCTGGGTGAGGATTGCCAGGCCTCGCCGGCTTTTGTCGATGGCCGCATTTATATTAGGGGGCTGGAGAGTCTTTACTGCATAGGAAGCGGCGCTTCGCAGCGTCCTTGATTGTGCCGACGAACGCCAAAGAGATTATGAATGAAGTTGATTTGACATTTGTGGACCGGCTTATTGAAAGAACTGGGTCCGGAAAGGAAAAGGTCCTGGAGATTCTTCAGGCCATCCAGGGGCAATTTGGGTATCTGCCGCAGGAAGTGCTTGAGCGGGTTTGTGAGCTGACGCAGATTACGGCGGCGTCGATTGTCGGCGTTTCCACTTTTTACAACCAGTTTAGACACCATCCGGCTGGCCGCTATACGATTCGGGCTTGCGTTGGGACGGCCTGTCACGTTAAAGGAGGGGAACAGATTTATGATTCCTTCAAACGTTACCTTGAGATTCCTGAAGGTGCGGACACGGACAGAAACAGGGTGTTTACGGTTGAAAAGGTTGCTTGTCTGGGATGTTGCACACTGGCGCCGGCGACCCAGATTGACCAGGTAACATACGGGCATCTTACTCCTGGTGAGGTCGGAGCGGTCGTTGATGATTTTCTGCGACATCAACAAATAAAGGCGAGGCAGCGAGAGAAATCGCACAAGCGTCAGGTTACGGGTGCAGAGTTTTGTGGTGAGGTTCGCCTTGGCTTAGGTTCGTGCTGCGTTGCTCGTGGCAGTGCTAAGGTGCGTGAGGCCTTAGAGCAGGCCCTTGACCAGACCGGGATTCCATTGATTATCAAGCGTGTCGGTTGCGTGGGAATGTGTCACCAAACACCGCTGCTGGAAGTGATATTGCCCGGTCGCATTCCTTTTCTCTACGCCAAGGTGCAGCCAGATGATGCAAAATCCATTGTTTTGCGTCACTTCAAGCCACAGGGCATAAGTAAAAGAATTTCCAGTGCGGCATCTGGTTTTTTGGAGCATATCCTAATCGACGATAAACGTGAGCCGGTTACGCGCTATTGTATAGATGTGCGGGATAAACCCGTGGCTGATTTTCTGGGTAAGCAAGTGCATATCGCCACCGAACACTATGGTCATATAGACCCGCTCGACATCGACGAGTATCTGCAAAATGATGGATTTAAGGCGCTGGATAAATGCGTAAACCGTCTGAGTGCCGGGGAAATTATCGCCGAGATTGGGCGAAGCGGGCTGCGCGGAAGAGGTGGGGCCGGGTATCTGACGCACCTTAAGTGGTCTGCTGTGCGCAGCAAACACTCCGACATCAAGTTTGTCGTGTGTAATGGCGATGAGGGTGACCCGGGCGCTTTTATGGACCGGATGCTGATGGAGTCGTATCCTTGCCGAATTCTTGAGGGGATGTCGATAGCCGCATATTCGATAGGAGCGAATAACGGTTACCTTTACATCCGAGCCGAATATCCGCTCGCGGTGAGCCGAATGAGGGAGGCCATAGATACCTGTCGGAAGCGAGGATTTCTCGGCGACAGTATTATTGGGAGCGGCTTCTCGCTGAACCTGAAGATTGTGGAAGGCGCCGGCGCGTTTGTGTGTGGCGAGGAGACTGCGCTTATGGCAAGTATAGAGGGGCGCCGGGGTATGCCGCGTCTGCGACCGCCGTATCCGGCGGAAAGCGGGCTGTGGGGCAAGCCGACTCTTATTAACAATGTTGAAACTTACGCAGCGGTGCCGTGGATTATACGGAATGGAGCCGAGGCATTTGCCAAACTCGGCACAGCCGGCAGCAAAGGGACGAAGGTTTTTGCACTGGCGGGCAAGATTGCTCGCGGAGGTCTTATTGAGGTGCCGATGGGCATCTCCATTCGCCAGATTGTGGAGGAAATCGGGGGGGGCATCGCGGGAGGATTGAAATTCAAGGCGGTCCAGATTGGCGGGCCCTCCGGCGGATGTGTGCCTGCTGAGCTGGCGCATATTCCGGTTGACTACGAAACCCTGACCGATGTGGGGGCAATGATGGGCTCAGGCGGTATGGTCGTGCTGGATGAATCGGACTGTATGGTTGATATT
Source organism: uncultured Pirellulales bacterium (assembly GCA_964554425.1). Classification (GTDB taxonomy): domain Bacteria; phylum Planctomycetota; class Phycisphaerae; order Sedimentisphaerales; family Anaerobacaceae; genus CAYWXK01. Next base: position 3,273 of record CAZKOQ010000194.1, read on the forward strand.
GCCAGATATTTTCTGCAATTTACGCAGAACCAGTCGTGCGGCAAATGCACTTTCTGCAGGGTAGGCACGCGACGGATGCTCGATATTCTTGACCGTTTGTGCACTGGGAAGGGAAAAGCGGCAGATTTGGAAGAGCTTGAATACCTCGGCAAAATGGTGAAACAGTCAAGTTTGTGCGGCCTCGGCAAGACCGCACCAAATCCGGTGCTTTCTACTTTGAAATATTTCCGTCAGGAGTATGAAGCCCACCTTCAGAGTCGCTGTCCTGCCGCCAAATGCAAGGCCCTTATTACATATTCGGTAACCGATGACTGCATCGGCTGCACCTTGTGCGCTCAGCATTGTCCGGTCGGAGCAATTGCGATGAAGCCATACGAGAAGCACGAAATCGACGCGGGAAAGTGTATTCGCTGCGGGACGTGTAAGAGCGTGTGTCCCTCGGATGCTATTGAGGTTAAGTAACGGTGCCGAAGCTGGTCATAGATAATTGCGAAGTTGAAGTTGCTGAAGGCGCTACGATTCTTGATGCCGTTAGGAAGCTCGGAATCGAAGTCCCCACGATGTGCTTTTCAGAGGGGCATAAGCCATTGACCAGTTGTATGCTGTGTGTGGTCAAAGTCAGCGGGTCAAATAGTCTTGTGCCGGCCTGCGGGGCTGTTGTTAGAGAGGGGATGCGAGTTGAGAGCGACTGTGAGGAAGTTCGTCAGGCGCGAAAGATGGCTTTGGAGCTGCTTTTAAGCGACCACGTTGGCGACTGTATGGGGCCGTGTCAGGTAACCTGTCCAGCCAGGATGAATATCCCTTTGATGATTCGGCAGATTTCTGCCGGTAAGATTCGTGATGCGATTGCAACGGTGAAAAAGGATATCGCATTACCTGCAGTCTTAGGGCGGATTTGTCCGAAACCCTGCGAGCGGGCGTGCAGGCGGGCGGTATTCGATGAGGCGGTTTCGATTTGTCTTTTGAAGCGGTATGTGGCCGACAAGGACCTTCAATCTGGAAATCCGTATCTGCCGGTTTGTAAGCCGAGACAGGGTAAGCGAGTGGCGATTGTTGGGGCGGGGCCGGCAGGATTGGCTGCCGCGTATTATCTGCAGCAGGATGGTTACGATTGCACAGTCTTTGACGAACACGAGAAGCCAGGAGGTATGCTGCGATATGCGGTTCCGCAAAACCAGCTTTCTGCAGATGTGCTCGAAGCAGAAGTCGCTTTAATTGAGAAGCTGGGCGTCGAGTTTCAAGCCAGAACACGAATAGGTGAGGTCTTATCATTAGAAGAATTGCGCAGGGATTTTGATGCTGTGTTCGTGGCAGTTGGAGAGCTAAAACAAGGTGATGCTGCCTGGATTGGTCTGGAGGTAAAAAATTGTAACATTGTTGTAGATAGTAGAACTTATCAGACGAGCTTGCCCGGCATTTTTGCCGGTGGAGATGCTGTTCGCAAGCGTCGGCTGACCGTCCGTGCGGTAGCCGATGGTAAAGAAGCTGCCGTGTCTATCAGCCAGTATTTGTCCGGACAGGTTATAACGGGACCGACCGAGTTATTTAATACGCATATTGGCAAACTACAAGAAGGTGAGATAGAAAAGTTCGTAGCTTCTGCCGGCAAAGCTTCTCGGCTGATGCCATTGCAGGAGGGCAGTGGATTTGCCGATGAGCAGGCAAGCGAAGAAGCGGGGCGGTGTCTGCACTGTGACTGTAGAAAGGCCGAGGATTGTAAGCTACGACAATATGCAAAGGAGTATAAGGCGAAATCCGGTCGATATAAAAGCGAGCGCAGAGTGTTTGAGCAATGCACTGAGCATCCGGAGGTAATTTTCGAACCCGGCAAGTGTATAAGCTGCGGCCTTTGTGTCCAGATTACCGCCCAGGCAGGCGAGAAGTTAGGATTAAGTTTTGTAGGTCGCGGCTTTGATGTTCGCGTGACTGTGCCGTTTGGCCATTCAATTGCCGAAGGTCTAAAGCACACAGCAGCCCAATGCGTGGCGGCCTGCCCTACGGGGGCTCTGGCATTCAAGGATGATAATGGCCTTTTCAATAAGTGACCTTTCGCGGGCAATTATGACTAATATAACCCGGATTTTGAATGCGATTGAACAAGGAGATGCACGGGCCATAGACCAGTTGCTTCCGGCAGTCTATCAGGAACTGCGCCAACTGGCTGCCTGGAAATTATCTCACGAACTACCTGGCCAGACCCTGCAGGCGACTGCTCTTGTTCATGAGGCCTATATCCGCTTGGTAGGGAATGAAGCACAGGATTGGAAAAGTCGTGGCCATTTCTTTGCAGCGGCGGCAGAGGCAATGCGGCATATTCTTATTGAGAACGCCCGTCGTAAGCAAGCCCTTAAGCGTGGCGGCGACTACAGGAGAGTTGATATGGAGGATGGGGAGCTGGCTATCGAGGAGCCGCCGGAGGACCTCATAGCGTTAGATGAGGCACTTGCTAAACTGGAAGGGGAAGACCGAGCAGTTGCTGATGTAGTCAAACTTCGCTATTTTGGCGGTCTATCCCTCGAACAGGCCGCTGAAATTTTAGGTATATCCCGCCGCACCGCTGACAGGTATTGGGCTTACGCCCGTGCCCGGCTATATCAGGAAATTACCAAGGGAAATCAGCCACCACCGCGGTAACATCTTGCCCCGTGCATAAAATCTTTCCAATTTTTTTAATTTTTCTGTCGCATTTCTGCTGTGGATGTCGCATTGCTATATGGGGGGAGATTATAAAGGAGCAATGGCAATGAAAGAAGAACCGAAAGACATCAAAATAATTTTCTCAGAGGCACTTGAAAAAAAGACCCCCCAAGAACGAGCGGCATATCTCGAAAGAGCGTGCGGTGATGATACCAATCTGCGTGCAAAGGTTGAGGACTTGCTAAAAGCCCACGAGGAAGCTGGCAGCTTTCTTGATGCACCGCCTTTTGACCCAAACGTTACGTTGATCACCTCTCCTTTGACGGAAGGTCCTGGCACCATTATTGGCCGATACAAGCTTTTAGAGCAGATAGGCGAAGGCGGGTTCGGCGTCGTGTATATGGCCGAACAGCAGGAACCCATCCGCCGCAGGGTTGCGCTTAAAATTATCAAACTCGGTATGGACACAAAGCAGGTTATTGCCCGCTTTGAGGCCGAACGTCAGGCCTTAGCGATGATGGACCATCCTAACATCGCCAGGGTGTTCGATGCCGGCGCAACCGACACGGGTCGTCTCTACTTTGTGATGGAGCTGGTTAAGGGAATACCTATTACCGAATACTGCGATAAA
>CAZKOQ010000195.1:0-6502 GCA_964554425.1 uncultured Pirellulales bacterium
GGCAGTGTTTCGGGACCTAATTATGTTGGCGGCTTGGTGGGATACAATGACTACGGTAGCACGATAGCCAACTGCTATTCGGCGGGCAGGGTTTTGGGAAATTGGGATGTCGGTGGCCTGGTGGCAGAGAACTGGGCTGGCACGATAACCGACTGCTATTCGACAAGCAGGGTTGACGGAAACGAGCGAGTCGGCGGGCTGATGGGATTCAATGATGGTCCAATTTTTTCCAACTGCTATTCAACAGGTAGTGTTTCGGGAACTACGGATGTCGGCGGGCTGGTGGGATACAATGGGGGCCCGATAACCAACTGTTATTCTACAGGTAACGTTGAGGGAGAAGACTGTGTCGGTGGACTGGTGGGGAACAACTGCTATCGGAAGATAACCCACTGCTATTCGACAGGCAAGGTTTTGGGAACCGGCTATCAGGTCGGCGGGCTGGTAGGATGTAATCACAAAGGTACGGTAAAGTCTTCGTTCTGGAATGTTCAAACTTCCGCCCAATCAACAAGTGCCGGTGGGGAACCAAAAACCACCGCAGAGATGAAAACAATGAGCACATTTACCGATGCCGGGTGGGACTTTGTTGAAATATGGGGTATCGGCGAAAACCAGACGTATCCATTCCTGCTGACTGAGCCGGCTGGAGATTCAAACCATGACAAAAAAATCGACCTTATTGACCTTGCGATTTTGGCCTCGCACTGGGTGGAAGGCCCGCCATAGGCGGGCAAAATACGAGTGACGAGGGATGAAGAACGAGGGACGAGAAACGAGATACGGACGGAAATTTTCGATTTGCTCCGCCAAACGGCGGCGGATCTTCGAGATTTTCGATTTTTGTCCACCTCTGGCGGAAACAATGAACTACTGCTCTGTTACATCTAATTTGATGGGTTGTAATGCTGAACCGAAGGTGAAGCATCTGGACTGCGAAGGAGAGATTCTTCGCTTCGCTCAGAATGACATCCATCGTTTTATGTGTAACGGACTAATACGATATACGAACCACGAACGGAAATTTGCGATTTTAAATTTTACAAGTCACGAGCGACGAATTACGAGTCACGGCGGGAGCGTTCGGCTTGTGTGGCTTTTTTGAGGATTCGTTTTTCTTTGAATGTTAAGCTGTGCAGGCCGGAGTCGGAGACCTTCTGAAGAATTCGGTCAAGCTCTGCCTGGAGCGTGTGTCGAGCAGCTATTTTCTTTTCCCACATACCGGCTCGAATCCTGGAGCCAAGTTTATTTCGCCAGGATTGCGATAGGACGTAAATGGCACCGGCGGCCATACCGCCGAGGTGAGCGGCTTCGCCGCCTGCATTTGCTTCCCTACCCAGAATTGTGGCTACTGCTATAAGGATGCATATAAGGGCTGCGATTCTGATTGGGATGGGGAAGAACACAAAGAAAACGATAAAATGAGGGAACATTATTGCGCAGGCAGCCAACATTCCCAAGATGGCTCCTGATGCACCAATGAGCGGCAGGACACCCGCAAGCGGGTGCGGAGATAGAATTCTCATCGCAAGGAGGACAGGATAGGTCAGACCCGCGGCAATGCCGCAGCCGAGATAGAATAGCAGGAATTTTCTGCTGCCCCAGTGGCTTTCGAGAGTAGGGCCGAGGAAGTATAGGCCGAGCATGTTGAAAAGAATATGAGAGATGTGTCCGTGGAGGAACTGGTAGGTTACAAGTCGCCAGAGCTGCAACGTTAGCATCAGTGAGGCAGGATAAACAGAAAACCAGGACCGGAGAAAATCTCCTGCGCCCAGAATCTGAGCAAGATATACCACTATGTTGATAGCAAGCAGCCACTTTACGACCGGCGTAAGCTGTGGAAAAGTCGGCCGGAACTGTGGGGCGTAACGGAATTGCGGCTGATAGTTTTCCTGAGCGTAATCTCTATCGTAAAGACCCATCTATTATACTAAATCCGAAGCACGAAATCCGAAATCCGCCATAGGCGGACAAGCTCCGAAACAAATTCAAATTACGAAATTCAAAACAAATTCAACTTGCTCTTTAGATAACATCTGAAGAATCTTTTTTAGATTTTGGCCAGATTCTTCGCTAATAGTGCCGCTTCTAAAAAATAACTGTTACTTTTTCATAACTTGTCAACAAGGCAACAGGCCTTCTTTTTCTCCGATTCTCTGGATTCCCGCTTTCGCGGGAATGACAAAAAAGTGATACTCACTTTTTTGAAACGGCAATAATTTGTCACAGTTTATTTGAGGGATTGTCATGCTGAACAAAGTGAAGCATCTGGCTATCGCACGGGAGATTCTTCGCTGCGCTCAGAATGACATTGTTCATCATTTAACCTATGACAAACTACTACGCTCAGAATGACATTTCACTAATAAACTATGGTGTGCAAATCGCACCATACCGAGTTTATACGCTACTTCGGCTGGGGTGTTCTCATTCTTTGAAATATTACAATTAAAATAAGGCCGAATATTAGCATAGGGATAGCGATGAGCTGAGAGATTGTCAAGCCATCAAGCTCAAAGGGATTGTCATCTCGCAAGAACTCCAGCAAAAAGCGGGTGACGGAATAGAATATGAACATCAAGGCAAAGGTCTGGCCCGGTCTGGCGAAAAGCTTATCAGGGACTCCAGAGCGTTCGAGGTTCTGGGAGCGTCGCCAGAACAGATATAGGAGCAGGCACAGAACGGCGGCGGCGGCTGATTCATATAACTGTGTCGGATGGATGGGCAGGCAGCGGAACCTTCCTTTGGTAACTGCTGTTTTTTGCTCGTCGGTTAGCTGTTGATAGGGCTTGAGCAATCGGGCGCTACTACTATCTGCGAAATAATCGGAGCGCAACTGTAATTGTGGAAGGAGACGATTCCTTTCGGGTCTCGGCAATATCTGGCTGTGAAAGGCCAAGGAGTCATAGGGGAAGCGGATGCCCCAGGGGAGCGTTGTCGGTTTGCCATAGCAGCAGCCAAAGAGGAGGCAGCCGATTCTGCCGAAGACGAGCGCGAGCATCAGGCCGATAGCGAGGATGTCGAGATAGCGGCGGATAGGGAGCTTGTGATATACAAGATAGAAAAAAATGATAATGATGGCCAAAACGACGCCGCCCAAAAGCTCCAGCCCCCCTTCCCAAATTGCAAAGACAGAAAGGAGATTATTGCGGAATCCGTCAAAATAATGGACCACGTAAAACAGGCGTGCTCCTGCTACTCCTCCTATTAAAGAATAAAGAGCGGCGTTTGTGATAAGCTGCGGGTTGGGGGTGATGTCGCGGCTAAGATGTCGAATCAGAGTTACAGCGGCAAGAAAGCCGATGACCATCATCAAGCCGTAGCTTTTGATGGTCAGGTGAATAATGGGTATCTCAAAGATTTCAGGATACATTGCTCGTTACTTGATACTCGATGCTCGATACTTGATACTCGATTCCGCCTCCGGCGGATAAAGCTCGTGGCTTGTGACTGGTTACCAGATATTCGTGGTTCATTCGGGTCAAGAAAAACGAATCCTTATCCGGTCTGTTTAATCTTGTTTTTTTCATCGAGGATAATGATTTTTGGTTTAACTTTTGTGGCTTCTTCGGGCGTATAAAGGCCAAAGCTAAAGACAATAATGGTATCCTTCGGTTTTACAAGGCGGGCTGCAGGGCCAAGCACGATGACCTGGCCAGAACCGGCTTCGGCGGGGACAGCATAAGTTTCCAGGCGGTTGCCGTTATTTAAGTCTGCGACCAAAACAAACTCGTGAGGCAAGATGCCGGCTGCCTCCAGCAGCGCAGAGTCGATTGCTATGCTGCCGGAGTAATTTAACTTAGCGTCAGTTACTTTGGCACCGTGTAGTTTGCTTTTTAGTATCTTTACAAGCATTGTTCGTCTTCCGTCCCTTCGACTGCGCTCAGGGCAGGCGTTCGTATATCGTGGTTCTTATTTTGTATAACCCCCCAATAAATCCGCCTATGGCGGACAAGTTCGGGGGCTAAATATAAGAAATTATATCGAACTATTTACCGGTGTCTATAAGGATGTTGTCAATCAGCCGGGTGGGGCCGATTTTGACGGCGACGGCGGCGAGGACTTTGCCGGTAATTTTGTAAATACTTTGAAGGGTTTCGGCGTCAACGATACTAATGTATTGGATTTTAGAGGACGGAATCTGCCGAAGTATCTTGCGCATTTCGGTAGCAATTTTTTTTGCGTTTGTCTCCCCCTGCTTAATCATTTGACGGCACTTCTGAAGCGATTTATAAATATGCGCAGCGTCTTTTCTCTGCTGGGGCGTCAAGTATTGATTTCTACTGCTCATCGCCAGACCGTTTTTCTCCCGAACCGTTGGGCAAACGACAATTTTTAGCGGCATATTGAGGTCGGCAACCATTCGTTTAATAACTATTGCCTGCTGGGCATCCTTCTGGCCAAAATACGCGATGTCAGGTGTAACGATATTAAATAACTTGGCGCAGACGGTGGCCACACCGCGAAAATGGCCTGGCCGAAACTTTCCACAAAGCGGCTCGCTTAATTTTTTGACATCGACTAATGTGAGGATTTCAGCAGGATACATTTCTCGCGAAGTCGGAGCAAAAACGGCATCAATGCCTGCCTTTCTGCACACCTTTAGGTCGGCCTCGATAGGCCGGGGGTATTTTTTGAAATCCTCACCGGGGCCGAATTGTGTGGGATTGACAAAGATACTGACCGCAACAAAGTCGCAATCTTTCTTCGCGGCCTCAATCAGTGAAATATGGCCTCTATGAAGCGCACCCATTGTGGGGACAAAGCCGATTTTCTTGCCGGCGATTCGAGCGGCTTTTACTAAACGTCTGACTGATTCGATTGTTTTTGCAATTTTCACTTTCATTGCCACCAAGACACAAACCGCTGCTCTGGCACAGTTTGTTTGAACGGCTGTCATGCTGAACGAAGTGAAGCATCTGGCCATCGCAGGGGAGATTCTTCGCTGCGCTCAGAATGACATCGTTCATCATTTAACCTGTGACAGAGTACTACAAACATTCTAACCACAGATTTCGCGGATTTCACGGATTTTTTTTGAGACACGGATTGAAATATAGCCATAAAAAGGCACAAAGAGAAATTAGCCACAGAGTCCACAGAGGTAACAAAATATTTAGCCCTGCGTTTCACGCAGGGTTTCTCAAAAGATATTTAGAGTTTTTGAACCAACAAAAAAATTCCCCAGGAATTAACACGAATTAACGCAAATTTTCCTTGATTTATATCTTGGAGATGATATAGTCCTATAGGATTTACCAACCTCCAAAGCAAAGAAAGGAGGATAAAAAATGAGACAGAAACCAACTCTTGTATTGGGAATAACAGTAGTTGGAGTTTTAGCTGGCTTATGTCAAGGCATCCCAACCGAATGGACAGGTAGTTCTGGTGGCAACGGTCACTTTTATGAAGCGTTTTTTGTCCCGGGAGGAATCGACTGGGAAGGTGCTAACTCTACTGCCATTGAAAAGGGGGGATATCTTGCAACTATAACATCTCCAGAAGAAAATACTTTCGTCTTTAGTTTGGTAAGTGGTAATAATGACTTCTGGATACCGGTAGTCCATTCCAAAAATCCAAGTTTTATCTACGGTGAAGGCCCTTGGCTTGGCGGCTACTGTTTAAGTGGTAACTGGCAATGGGTTACCGGGGAACCATTTACATATAGTAACTGGGCACCCGGCGAACCTTCTACGAGAAGAGATGAAGACCGACTTCAATTCTTCGGTTATGGAATTCTTATTGGGTCACGATGGAATGACCAACCTTATATGGACCCTATGAAAGGATACATTGTAGAGTATGATGGCAAGCCTGCCGTTATCCCCGCTCCTGGCGCTTTTGTTCTTGGCGGTATCGGCATAGGTTGTGTCACATGGCTACGCAGATGTAAAATACTTTAAATTATCTGGTTGGCTTGAATATAGCAATATTGAAGAAAAGACGTGGAAGATAACATTTTTTTGTGGGTGGCGGCGTTTTGCCGGGGAGATTTCCTGCTCCATATTGTGGTACATAAGATGGAGATGATTTGTCTATTAGGAGACCTAAAATGGGTTTGAGTCTGGAAATTGTGATTTCTTGCCCTTCCGAAAATGACATCGTACAAGCCCTTTCTATGATCGAGGGACGGGATTCATCTTGGATAGTTTTGAGCAGATCCGAAGGAACATTCATGCAAACAGATGGGATTAGTTTGGAACATCAAGAAGGCTCTGTGGATTATCATTACTATGCTTGCGATTCGCATATATTGACCGCGTCTATATCGGAGACGTTGCTATCCTATGCCAGAGGGGATGATTGGTGGAAACGATCTTTTATTTGGAATCAAGGTTTTACACCTTATTAGTGGAACAATCAATCTTTTTCTTCTCTGCTTAGGTGCGGTGATGGGGAGGAAGCATCGAAAATGATTAATGATGAAGGATAAATGATTATTGAGATTGCTTCGCTTCCGCCTTCGCCCAAGCTACGGCGGACAAGTCGCTCGCAATGACCC
>CAZKOQ010000196.1:0-6501 GCA_964554425.1 uncultured Pirellulales bacterium
ATTATAGCACCCTTGTCTATGTTTGACAACCTCCCCCCGCATTTTTTATCCCTAATTGCAAAACATCTTTCGTAATTAACTATTGCAATCGCCAAAAATGTGTTATAATACCCCCTTTTTAGGAGATAACTATGTCAGTAAAATTACGGCTATCAAGAACAGGTAGGCGGAATCGACCGTTCTTTAGAATCAACGCTATCGAATCCCGCACTCCCCGCGACGGCAGAATACTCGAAAAAATCGGCCACTACGACCCTATCGAAAAAGACCCCGCCAAACAGCTTGTCCTCAACAAAGAACGCATCCAGTATTGGCTCGGCAAAGGCGCAGTCCCCTCGGACACCGTCTCACAAATCCTCCTCCGCCAGGGCATCAAAACCAAATCCGAAAAACAAAGGGTAGCACGCCGCGCAAAGGCAAGGGCCTTAGCCCGCAAAAAGGGCCTACCCTTTACCAAAGCGGAAAGAGAAAAGCTCGCCGCCCAAAAGCAGGCCGCCCCGGCTGCCGATAAAAAAGCCGGAGCTACACCGGCCGTCGCAAAACCCAAGGCCGAATCTGCAAAACCCGAGCAACAACCAGAACCTCAAGTAAAGCCCGAAGAAAAAAAGGTTTGACCAATAAAAGGGCTAAGACCAAACTAAAAAACAATAGTAAATAGTCAGTAATAAATTGTAAATAATGCGTATCGACGTCCTGACGCTTTTCCCGGAAATGTTCACGTCCCCTTTGAGTAGCTCAATTATTAAAAGAGCACAAGACAATGGGCTGGTCGAAATCTTTATCACCAATATCAGGGATTTTGCACTTGACAAATATAGAAAAGTAGATGATAAACCTTATGGCGGCGGCCCAGGTATGGTTATGATGCCGGGCCCCGTCTTCGATTGCTTCGAACACGTGCAGAAATTATCGCCGGAAAAAGGAGCTGTTCTTCTGCTGACGCCCCAGGGCGCAAAATTTACCCAGGCAAATGCAGCACAGCTTTCCGCAGAAAAACGCCTGATTCTTATCTCAGGCAAATACGAGGGCTTCGACGAGCGTATTCGCATCGGCCTCGACGCCGACCAAATCTCTATCGGCGACTACGTCCTCAGCGGCGGCGAGCTGGCGGCTATGGTCATTATCGACGCCGTCGTCCGGCTTTTGCCGGGGGCAGTCGGCGATGAAAATTCGGTTAAAAATGACTCCTTCAGCGAAGGACTCCTGGAGCATCCGCAATACACCAGACCCGAAGTTTTTCGCGATATGAAGGTGCCCGATATTTTACTTAGCGGCGACCATGCTAAAATAGAACAGTGGCGCCGCCGGCAGGCTTTGGAGCGAACAAAAAAATGGCGACCTGATTTGCTGCCAAATGATAAGTGCCTCTGACAAATTGTCTTTGCGAGTGGCCCTGCGAAGCCGAATGGCGAATAAGGGACGATGAAGCAATCTCATTCAAATGATTGCCTGTTTTGTCGGATGTTATATACTAGCGCCGTTTCCAAAAAGTGAGTCTCACTTTTTGTCATTCCCGCGAAAGCGGGAATCCAGGAAAACGGCTGAAAAAAGAAGTTTATTACCTTCTTGAAAAGCTATTACGGCATAAAAAATGTTACAGTTATTTATTAGAAATGGCACTATTCTGTCACGGTTTATTTGAGAGATTGTCATGCTGAACGAACCTGTCCTGAGCGAAGTCGAAGGAGTGAAGCATCTGGCCATCGCACGGGAGATTCTTCGCTGCGCTCAGAATGACATTGTTCATCATTTAACCTGTGACAAAACAATAGTATCTTTGAAAGGATTAAAACATTTATGAAAGATAAAGATGACTCAAGCGGCTCTAAGCCGCCCCCGAAAACTAGGGGCGGTCTTCCAGGTATCAAATCTCTCGGTCCGGTCCCAAATCTCGAGGAGCACGTCCAGCCGGATTGGTGGCGGCTAATCTTCAACTCTCTTTATCTCAAAACAGATGGCGACGTAGTTGACGACCCTCAGGTCACCACTAAAGAAATCGACACCTTCACAAAAATCCTCAACCTCTCCACAGAAGACAAAATCCTCGACCTCTGTTGTGGCCAGGGCCCAGACTCCCTCGAATTAGCAAGACGCGGCTTCACCAACGTCGAGGGTCTCGACCGCTCCCGCTACCTGATTCAAAAAGCCAGAACACAGAATAAAAAAGAGGGCCTCAACGTCAAATTCAGAGAAGGCGATGCAAGAACACTCCCCTACCAGCCCGACACCTTCGACGCCGTCCTAATCCTCGGAAACAGCTTCGGCTACTTCGAAACGCCACAGGATGATGTCAGAGTCCTAAAAGAGGTCTTCAAAACCCTCAAACCCTGGGGAAAAATCCTCATTGATGTCGCAGACGGTGAATACTTGAAAAGACGATTTCAGCCGCGCTCCTGGGAATGGATAGACAAAAATTACTTCGTCTGCAGAGAGCGCTCCCTCTCGCTGGATAAACAGCGCCTCATCTCCCGCGAAGTCATTACCCACGTCGGAAAGGGCGTCATCGCCGACCAGTTCTACGCCGAGCGGCTCTACACCCGAAAAAGCATCGAAGAGCTGCTGCGAACCGTCGGCTTCAACGACATCACCATCCACGGCCAGATAAACGGCGACTCCCAGAGAAACCAGGACCTCGGTATGATGGAAAAACGCATCTTAGTATCCGCCGTCGTCAGAAAAGACTGGACACTCGTAAAAAAGAAAAAAGAAGCAACAGACATCGTCGTAGTCCTCGGCGACCCAACTAAGCCCGACCCTCTCAAGCCGCTGCGAGTCTTCGACGACGATGACTTCTATACCATCGACCAGCTCAAAGACGCCCTCAAGGAGCTTAGCTCATACAACATCACGTATCTTAACGACCACGATACACTCGTTGCCGACCTGACCCGCCTCAAACCGAAAATGGATTTCGCCGTCAACCTCTGCGACGAGGGCTACTGGAACGATGCCAGAAAAGAATTGCACATTCCCTCTCTGCTGGAAGTCCTCGGCTGCCCATACACTGGCAGCGGCCCTCAATGTCTGGCTTTTTGCTATGACAAGTCTCTCGTCCGCGGTATCGCAAAGGAAATGGGCATCCCCGTCGCTGAGGGCTTCTTCATAAAACCTGAGGACAGCGCCTTCGAAATTCCTTTTGAATTCCCGGTCCTCGTAAAGCCAAACTTCGGCGACTCCAGCTTCGGCATAACCCAGCGCTCCGTCGCCAACAACGGCGAAGAGCTTGTCAACGCCATCGTCGAAATCCGCGACAAGTTCGGCTACGAAAAACCCGTCCTCGTCGAGGAATTTCTTACAGGAAAAGACCTCACCGTCGGTATAATCGGCAACATCCCCGACTCCTATATGGTCCTGCCCATTATCGAGGAAGACTACTCCTCACTGCCGCCCCAGCTTCCAAAAATCTGCGGCTACGAGGCCAAGTGGCTGCCCGACTCACCCTACTGGAACCTCAAGTCTATCCCTGCCGACCTGCCCGATGATATGGAAAAATTCATCGTGGAATGTTGCCTCAAACTCTACGAACGCTTGGAGTGCAGGGACTACTCCCGCTTCGACTGGCGGCTCGACCCTAAGGGCAGACCAAAAATCCTGGAGGTCAATCCCAATCCGGGCTGGTGCTGGGATGGACACCTCGCAAAAATGGCAAAATTCGCCGGTTTTTCCTACGCCGATATGCTGGCAACCATCTTGCGCGCCGCCGAAGAGCGTTTGGGCATTCAGCCAACTACCGCTAAAAAGTCCGAAGTTCCGATGCCGATCCAGGCAATAAATGGCAATTACGTAATAAATGGCAAACCGGCCAAAAACGGCATCCTTATGGCAAATGCCAAATCAGAATACGCCGAACCTGATGCCCCTGATGCCGCTAAATAAATCGTAATCGGCCTCGCAGAACCAGATAAGCTCTATCTAAAGCAAGGTCTGCCAGAAAAAGTCTTGCTTTTATATCAAAAATATATATACTCAAAACGACTTTTGAAAAAACAGCCCCAAAATGGCTATGTTTTATCGTGTGGTCGCTGCCGGTTAATAGGAGCTAAATTAAGTGAAAACAAAACTTCTGGATACGGTCGAAAGCAAGTGCCTCAAGAAAACTCTACCGCACTTCGAAATAGGCGACATAGTGGACGTCTATTGCAGCATCAAAGAAGGCGACAAGGAGCGGACGCAAATCTTTAACGGCACGGTTATCGCCCGCAAAGGCCGAGGCATCAACGAAACCTTCACCGTCCGCCGCATCGTCAACAATGAAGGCGTCGAGCGAATCTTCCCACTCCACTCCCCCACAGTCGTTGATGTCAAACCTGTGCGAAGCGGCATGACAAGACGCGCCAAACTCTATTATCTCCGTAAACGCTCCGGCAAGGCAACCAAGCTCACCCAGCGACTCACCGAACACACCGCCCCATAATGATTATTGATTATTTTCTATCGATTATTTCTCCGACAATAATCAATTATGATGACTTGGCTTCTCAATATGCGTCGGTTATTCACCAGCACAAAGCTGCTCGGCCAATGGGGTGAGCGACGCTGCGAGAAATTCCTCCGCAAAAAAAACCTCAAAAAACTCGCCCGCAACTTCTCCTGCAAATCCGGCGAAATCGACCTTATTATGGTCGCTCCCGACAGAACTATCGTCTTTGTAGAAGTCAGAACCAGAGCGCACCAGGGTCAGGAAAACTTTATACCTCCCGAAATATCTATCACACACACCAAAAAATCAAAATTGCTTACAGCCGCCCGCCATTTCCTCACAACCTACAAAATAGAAGATAGACCATTCCGCTTCGATGTTGTTACAATAGTCCTCGACCAAACTGGCCGCGAACAGATAAACCATTACGAAAACGCCTTTGTGCCATAGCTTGTACTCAGAAATTATCTTAAAACTGTCACCCTGAGCGAAGCGAAGGGTCTGGCTTGCGAAAATAAGAGATTCTTCGCTATGGTCAGAATAACCTTCTTCGTTTTGGGATATTCTCTCAGTGGGGTTATACCCACAAACGGGAAACATAGCTTATGGAGTTGATTGATACACATTGCCATTTGACCTTCGATGATTTGGCTGGTGACATCGAGGCCGTTCTGCAGCGCAGCAAAGCCGCCGGCGTCACCGGCTGGATAACGGTCGGCACCGACCCGCAGCATAATCAAAAGGCCGTCGAGCTTGCAGACAAATTTGAAAATATGTATGCCGCCATCGGCATCCACCCCCACGATGCCGACACCGTTACCGCATCGACACTAAACCAGCTAAAAGAGTTGGCACAAAACGTCAAGGTTGTCGCAATAGGCGAAACAGGCCTGGACTTCCATTACAATTTTTCTAAGCAACCTGCGCAGCGGCGAGCTTTCGTCCAGCAATTAAAAATTGCTGCTGAATTCAATCTGCCTGTCATCATCCACTCCAGAGATTCTTTCGATGAAACGATGGATATCCTGAAGCAGTTTGGCTCAGGCCTGAGAAAAATCGTCTTCCACTGCTTCAGCGGCTCACCCGGCCAGGCAAAACTTATCCTCGAAAAAGGTTTTTACATCTCTCTCACCGGCGTAGTTACCTTCAAGAATGCAAAACTCACGCAGGAAGTCGCCAAAATCACTCCGACCGACCGATTGATGCTCGAAACCGACTGTCCTTATATGTCTCCTGAGCCGATGCGAAAGCAGAAAATAAATGAGCCAGCTCTTCTGCTCCACACCGCCAAATTCGTAGCCGAACTAAAAGAAATGGATTTGCCCGACTTTGCCACCGCCATAACCACCACAAGTAAAATCTTTTTCAACCTCCCCCAATAGTCAGTTAGTCACCAAACCTGTCCTGAGCGGAGCCGAAGGATCAAAAGTGGATAGTTTTTCTTGCTTCTTACCGCCCGATTTGCTATAATTACCTTATATAAAGTATTTGCGAGGAGCAAAAATAATGCGAACGAACATATTCAAAATGTGTCCTGCAATCTTGGCATTTTCCCTCCTGATTGCGGCTCTTGTGTTTAGTCCCTGCACTCCCGCTTTCGCCGGCTCAATCCTCGGCTGGGGAAGCCAGGTGGTTGGTGGTGACCTATCCGGCGGCTTTGTTAAGGTCGCTGCAGGCGGGGAGCATTCACTCGGGTTAAAGCAGGATGGCTCCATCGTCGCCTGTGGAGCCAACAAAAATGGCCAGTGCAATATCCCAACGCCCAATAGCAGCTTTATCGCCATCGCAGCAGGCGAGCGCCACAGTCTTGGTCTCAAGCAGGATGGCTCCATCGTCGCCTGGGGATTGAACAACTCCGGTCAGTGCAACATCCCTTCGCCTAATAGCGGCTTTATCGCCATCGCAGCAGGCGGGGACCATAGTCTTGGCCTCAAGCAGGATGGCTCTATCGTCGCCTGGGGATTAAATAATTACGGCCAGTGCAATATCCCTTCACCCAATAGCGGCTTTATCGCCATCGCTGCCGGCGAGCGCCACAGTCTTGGCCTCAAGCAGGATAGCTCCATCGTCGCCTGGGGAGA
>CAZKOQ010000197.1:0-6491 GCA_964554425.1 uncultured Pirellulales bacterium
GTCATTGCTCCACCTGCCCTTGTCAACCCACGTGAAGTCGGCTGAGAAACGGACACTGCCGCTAAGTAACTTGTAGGCGAACTGGAACTGGTCGTAGTCGTCCCAGATGTCTCCGCCGACGCCGACGATTGTGTATTCCCCAGGGCCGGAGTAAGTCGTGCTGCCTATCTGGGTCGCCGGTTCGAACAGACCTACGTCTGTGCTCGCGTCGAACGGCCACGGACCAATCACGGCAAACAGGGGCGTTTGGAACAGGAACAAAACAAGGGATATTGAGAGAAGTGAGTTTTTGCACATAGAACTCCTCCTTGAGTAAAAAACACAACACATCCTTCCTTCACCAGCAGGCAAAAACCTGCTGTTTTCGACAAACACCTGCAACCGCAACAATAGCTGCTCCGTGTTTGCCCCAAAACACAATAGTAATCTTCACCAAACCTGTTCTTGCAATGTTACCATTGGACCGGCGTCTGTCAAATCTTTTTTAAGAATCTTCAAAGCGGGTTTTTCCCCGCGGCACAGCGTTAAAAAGCGGCAAAAGCAGATACAGGTAAAACCCAGGATGCCCCGGATAAATAAGCAAGATACTGTATTTTTCAGACAGTTTGGCTTGATTTTTTAGACCAATCTGGTATTATATTAAACGGCGCTCGGCGGCTTAGCTGGGTGAGGATGCGCAAGATTAGAAGGAAAATTATGCACAGAAGGAGGATGTTTATGTATTCAGTTCAGAAGTTCGCCGTAATACAGGGCTTGCTGCTCGCAGCCGCCATTTTGGTTACCGCTCCGGCCTTAGCCGACACAGAGGGCTGGGGAACGATTCAAATCACCCAGGACGCTTATGATGATTTATTTCCTCGCATAAGCGAGCATACCGTTGTATGGCAGGGGAAGGTTGACCAACAGGACTGGGAGATACTTTACTTAGACATAGATACAACCACTGTCCGTCAACTAACCAACAACACTTACGATGACATCAAGCCCGAGATTCGCTACCCTTATGTCGTCTGGACAGCCGATTGTGGGACTGACGGCACTAATGAAATATGGTTCTGTGACCTCTCGTCCATCAAGCCAAAACCCCTGCGCCTCACAAACAATGACTATGATGACATTTACCCCGACGTCTCAATCGTATCCAGAATCGAGCCGACCCCGCACGTCGTCTGGCAGGCCAACCCCAAAGGAAATAACTGGGAAATCTTCCACTACGATGGAACCATTACCGAGCAGTTGACCGACGATGTAAAGGATGACCAGCTCCCTAAGGTCTCCGGCAACAATATCGTATGGCGAAACGGCACGGCAACCAACGAGTGGGAGATTTACTTATATAAGGGCACCGTCCCTATCCGCCTGACAGATAATCTATTCGCCGACAGCAGGCCTCATATTTCCGGCTCAACTGTTGCGTGGGAGTGCTTTGATGCCGGCTACTGGGAGATATACGGCTATTATGCCGGCTCCGTCACACGCATCACAAACGATGTTGATGTCAACGACAGGCATCCTGTGGTCAGCGGGACAAAAGTTGCATGGCAACGAGGAGATTACCCAAGCGCTAGAATCGGCAGTTATGATTTCACCACGCCAAATGTTACAAGTTATCATGGCCCTTCAGGACATAATTCAGAATATCGTTTATATGAAGAAGAGCTGGTGTGGCAGAATGACGACCGTTTCAATCCATCGTCATATCCGAATTCAATCATCTATACTAACTTTCACGGCGAAGTCACTTTTTCCGACTACCCAAATCGCCGCTATTCGTTCCCCGACGTATTTGAGTCCATAATTGTCTATGAGGCAAGCCAATATGGAGAGCCAGACTCTACAGAGATAATGATGTCTTTTCGCTGCCAGCCGGAGCTGATGTTCGACTACAATGATGACTGCAGGGTCGATTTTAAGGACTTCGCTATATGGGCTGCCGAATGGCTTGAATGTCACCGCCAGCCGCCTATCCTGTGCGGCTACGAGTGATAATCCTAATAATTTTGTTGAAAATTGTCGATAATTTGGTGTATAATATATACCCCGTGAGATAGGAACTTATCTCACGGGGTAGTGTTCTTTTAACAGGTATAAGTTCATATCGTCAGCAATTATTGGAGAAGGTAAAATGAAAAAGTTCGGCCCAATATTCTCAATCGTCTCGGCACTTATTCTGTCATTCACAAGCACATTTGCATTAGCAGATTGGTCGCCCGGGGACGACTATAAGATGCACAGCCCCCAGTTGCCCAACAAAAACGGCTTGGACGTCTGCTTAGTGCACCAGGCAATCGCCGACGATTTCAAGTGCTCGCAATCAGGCCCGATAACCGACATCCACTTCTGGGTCTCCTGGAAGGGCGACGTGGCAGACTTCCGGGCGGTGGAATGGCAGGTTTCCATCCACTCGGATATGGCCGGCAAACCAGGCATAACCCTCTGGACACTGGATCCGAACCGCGCCGACATCTCCCCTCGGTCCTACGGAACCGGCGACCAGGGCTGGCGCTGCCCGCGCAACTCGCTGACGATTTCGCACGACCACAACGACATCTACTAGGTGAACATTACCAAGATAAGCAAACCCTGCTACCAGACAAGAGACAACAAATACTGGTTAGTCATACAGGCACAGATGGGCATGTCAAAGGCAGAGGTCGGCTGGAAGACATCGACCAGCTCATATTTTGGCAAGGCAGTGTATCAGACTGTGACGGGCGGGTGGGCGCCCATCGGCACGAAGGACGACGACCTCGCATTTGTCATCACGGGCGGCTACCCTGTCGAAGTTGACGAAATTTCTATGTCCAGGCCGGGAACTGAAATCATCACCCCTATCGGCAGAGAGAAATTCACCGTAAGCGGCCCGCTCACCTGGAAGGTCTTTTTCGAAGGCCCGAACGAAGGTGACGCCTTCGACGATGACGGCGACGGCCTTGATGAGGTCAATCTCGAAATCGTTGACTTAGACTGGACTGGCAACGGTCCACTTCTCGGCACTATCAAGCTCCGCGAGCACCCTGACATCCCATCCATAGGTCTCATCGAGGAGATGGCGAACAATACTCCTGGCAGATTAGACATACCGCCATTTACGGCTGCCGGTTCGGCAGTTATGACCCTCGACTTCTACTTCGAAATCGAGTTTGATGGACAGCTCCTCTACACCGACCAACCTTCACGTAAGAGCGCAAGCATCACCCACAAGCCTCCCGGACCTACCGTTCCTTCCTCGATAGACGACCAGTATCTGCCCCTGCTGAACGCCGATGGCAGTATATCGCGCTGCTACTTCGGCCTCGGACCGGAACACTGGCGTCCCTTCTGGGAGGTTGACCCATTCGAATTCAACGTCGTAAAAATGGAATTCCACAAACCAGGAGGCGGCATCGAAACAGTAGAACTGACCGGCTTTTCGAGTATGTACACCAAATTCGATGGTCCAGTGGAAGGCCGGGCCAACGATAATAGCGGCAATGGCCTTGAAGAGGTCGAGACCGAAATGGCCGCGCTTGACCTTTCCGGCTCAGGCCCCACACTCGGCCCGGTCAATATGCGCCTGCGACCGGGCATCCGCTCACTCGGCGAGATTGAGGAGCAGACGAATATGACACCTGGTAAGCTCGACCTGCCACCCTTTACTGCGACTGGCACCGCAGACAGCTCCTTTGATATATTCTTCGAGGTGGAGTTTGGAGGCCAAGTCTTTCACAACGTCCAGCCGCTGCGATGGTGGGATATTATCAACCATAAGCCCACACAGAATGCATCTTATGAGAGCTTTGGTACTATCCCTCTTGTTGACGACAACGGACAACCAACGGGGTTCTATATCGGGCCCTCGCTATACCAACCCGGTTACTGCGGCGACGATGGGCATCCGATTCCAATCGGCGACTTCAACCATGATTGCATCGTCAACTTCTTCGACCTGGCTATATTCGCAAGCCACTGGCTCGAATGCACCAGAATCATCTGCCCGTAGCTTATCTGCAGCGCGACGGACGATGGATACGGGATGAAAAGGCGATGCGAGGGCTTGCAGTTATCGGGATGTCGGGTTATCATGGAATTAGATTAGCATTTAGCCTGGTGTTGCACGCCGGGTTGAACACCCGCCGTATGTGGCCGAATAAAAGATTAGAAATGCCCTAAAAAGTTAAGTGGCTGGAGTGTATATTTGGTAAGTTATTATCGAGAGAGCTGACTTATATGGTTGCACCGTCTATAAAAAAACTTGAAGACCTGCCGGGCATCGGTAGAAAAATTGCACAGGACTTGCGGGCAATCGGCGTCAAGTCCCCAGGTGACCTCAAAGGCCGGAACCCGCAGCAACTTTACGAAAAATTATGTCGTTTCAAAACATCTCCGTCGGATAGATGTCTGTTATATGTCCTTCGCTGCGCAATATATTACCTCTCACATAACAAACATAACCTTCGGTTTCTGAAATGGTGGAGCTGGAAGGATTAAAACGACAGTATTAAGAATTCAGAGGACAGCGAAGACTTAATCTGCGAAACGCGCTATGCCGTTAGTTGTGGGTTGTTGGACTAACGGTAGTGGCAAAACGAGCGATGAGTCACCAGTTGCGGTAAGATGGTGAGACGACGCGATGTTCGCACCGGCGGTCAAAGATGCCGGCAAAGTTGAGGGCATCGAACTTGCAGCGAGTGCACTCTAAGCAGCGGATGCAGCGAAGGTCATTGGGGCTTTTTTCCGGCTCAATATCATATTCGCAGAATTTATGACATTGCAGACAGTGGGTGCATTCATTGGGATTGAAACGAATGAAAAAGGCAGAGATGCGATTAAAAAGCGAAAATATCGCACCAAGCGGGCAGAGGATTCTGCACCATGGTCTTTTCACAAAGAAAATGGCGACTATAAACAGGACAAGAATTGTCAACTTAAGTGCGTTTGGCCAGACAATCTGCTTACCCGTGATGGCCTGCTGAACCATATCAGGGACGGCCTTTTCGAGTGCGCCTGCGGGACATACGCGGCAAATAAAGAGCGGATGTCCCTCACTAAAAAAATAGGGGATAGCCAGCACTGTGCCGACAAGCACTACATAGCGCAGGTATCCGGTCCATTTTGGCAGGTGGAACCTGGGGGTTGGAACTTTGGATGCGAGGTCCTGCAGAAGCCCAAAGGGGCAGACCCAGCCGCAGATAAGTGAGCCAAATAGTGCGCCGAATGCGATAAGGAGGCCGACTGCTATAAATGGGAATATATGAATGGCGCCGAATTGTGCGATGACGCCGATAGGACAGGCAAAGGTCGCTAAAGGACAGGCGTAGCAGTGAAAAACCGGGCCGCAGATATTGTGCAGACGAAGGCCCAGAGGGTCGAGCCAGACGAGCAGAAATGCCGTCTGAATCCAGGTTCTCTTGGGAATGAGCTGTGAGGCGAGATTACTTATCTTGGTTTTTTTGACCATGGTCACCAGGGTCTGCTTGCTAATGGCCTCAGGTCGGGCACGCCTTGGGTGGCTCGCCCGTGTATGTCTGCCTGAGATTACCGGAGGCGTCCCGTGTTACGCCGCCTATTGAGACCTCTTTAGTAAGGGCAGGTTCGGACTTTGCGAAAACTGTGGAATCATCCTGCTGGGCGGCGACGGTTGTGGAATGAAAGAATACTCCATAAGTCAATAGAGTCGCCGCGAATAAAATCAGCAGGCAAAAGAGAACGACTTTAGCTTTTCTTGACTCTATAAAATCCATAGCCATTAACTAAGTGTCTTTTGGTGCTGTTTTGTTTTACTTTTGCTCTGTTAAAAAGGCCTATTGTCATTTCGACCGAAGTCCCGACTTGTCGGGACGAAGCGGAGAAATCTATTCAAAAACAAACCTGTCCCGACCGACCTGTGGTGAGCGAAGTCGAACCAAGTCGAGGGATTTCTCGACTCGCCTATGGCTCGCTCAAAATGACATCTAAACTCTTTTCAGCAAGGCATTTTACTTTATATATCGGCAAATCTCCAGACTTATAATTTGCCGTAATTTATTATTCCAAAATGGCGGAGGCGAATGGGAATCGAACCCACCCGGGACCATTCAGCCCCGCACTGGTTTTGAAGACCAGGAGCACCACCAGGCGCCAGTCACCTCCGCAATAATCTCAATTCTATATTATACCACATAGAGTTGTGGAATCGGTGAAGCAAATATCTTCAAATTCTGTTGATGACCGTTATGAACTTTTGAGTTGCTTGTAGAAAACCACAGGGGGCAAACCTGCAAAAAAGGTAGGGCGTGCTTGGTTCGGCCAAGCCCACCACAGCCCTCACACCGATTTTTTGTAATTGTGTGCTGAGCACGCCTTACGGGACTATCTTGGGTAGTGAAAGGTTCTTGTAGATTCGAAAAAGCTACCTCACAGTTCCTCCTCTTTGATATCTGCGAGCTTCATGATGGCTCTTTGCAGCCCGATCTTAAGGTCCCGATTGCCGTGAACCGGAACTGAAATCCGGATATTTTTGCCGGCTTTCA
>CAZKOQ010000198.1:0-6485 GCA_964554425.1 uncultured Pirellulales bacterium
CCATACTCGGAAGATAAGGACATAGCTTTTTACCACGCACCTGATAAAATTAGCACGGTTACGCTGCGACCAGGGGTGTTCTGTATCCTCTTTCCGCAGGATGGACACATTCCTTGTTGTCAGCTTGACGGCCCATCAGGTGTCCACAAAGTGGTCGTAAAGGTGGGAATTGATTGACAACAAATATCAGATAGATGTATGAGGTAAATGAAAAATGGCTGAGGAAAAGAAAAAGAGAAGGATTATAAAACAAATCTTCAAATGGCTTGGCTTAGGGCTGCTTGTAGCACTAATAATGGGTGCGCTTATCTATGACGCCCCAGGGAAGGTAATAGCGATTTTGCTTATTATACTTGCCGGCTGCACTATTTTACCAAAGGGAGCAGTAAAATGGTTCTGGCTTTCAGTTGCCGCAGTTGTGGTAATATTGATTATCTGGGTCTTTTTGCCTGATGAAAACGGCGGCTGGCGGCCATTCACTTTCGAGAAGGAGCTTGCCACCTTGCAGGCCAAATACGCCGTCCCGGACAGCGAAAATGCCGCATTACTTTATAGCAAGCTATTTGAGACCTTAGACATAGATGCCGACCAGCCCGAATTCTTTAACAGGTCAAAAACTCCATCAACCGATGGCCCCTGGCGGTCAGCCGACCATCCCGAAACCGCTGAATGGCTCAAAGACCAACAAAAAACAATAGGGACATTGATAGAAATCTGCCGGATAGAAAAGTGCCAATTCCCTATAAAGGCCAGCCCTATGAGCAGGGACAAAGAATTTGACCATTTGTCCAAGATGCGCCGATACGCATTTTTGCTCGTCTCATCTGCCAACAATGATGTGGCCGAGGGACGAATTGACACCGGACTCGAAAAATATCTTTGTCTCCTCCAGATAGCAAAACATCTATATCAGCAACCGGCAATGACAGATTTTCTCATAGGTTCTGCTATTGAAGGTTTGTCCTTCAAACAGCTTAAACGCTTTATGATAGAAGGCCAGCCCGGCAAAGAACAACTCCAGTTGATAGCCAACTCCGTAAAAGACCTGGAAAACAACTGGAGCCCGGATTTTCGCAAGTGGCTCGAATATGACAAGTTACTATGCAAAAATATGTTCAGCTTTTGGTACGAAATTAACCAAGCGGGCAAAACGAGATTAAGACGGAACCAGGCAACAGTAAGTACATTGAGTGGGCAAACAGTCCCGCCGCCATCCTATTGGAAAAGAAAACGCACAAAAGCAAGTGCCATACCGGGCTGGTTCTTTTTCCCATCTACACCACAAAAGTTTGCCAAGGTAATCGATGCAACCTATGAAAAATATTACACAATGGCCGACCCTAACTACAACTGGAGTAAAAAACCTCCTGAGGTTCAAAGAAAATTTAAGTGGAATTTCCCCTATATGATTGAGCTTTTTGCAGATATGTCAGGGGGCACCTATTACACCATACATGAAAGATATTTAGACTACCTTGCCGGGCGCAGAGGTTCGCGGCTTCTGGTTGCGATAAAACAATACAAAAACAAGAATAGCCATTGGCCTGAAACTCTGGATGAAATAAAGCCGTTTGCCCCTGCGGAAATCTTTGTTGACCCTATAAATTGCAATTCCTTTGTATATAAGCCCACCGATGATAGTTTCAAACTATACAGCAAAGGCAAAAACAATATTGACGAAGACGGCAAACGCGATAGATGGGGTGAAGAAAAAACTGGGGCTGATGACTGGCTAATCTGGCCGCCTCGAGGAAGTCGCATAGCTCTAAAGGAAGATAGTGATACCAAGTAGCAATTTATTATGATAGGGGAGAGAAGCTAATGCCCGAAAAAAATCAAAAAATTAAAAAAGTTGGAATTGTAAAGCGAATCTTCAAATGGATTTGGCTGGGGATAATTACGCTGCTAATACTTGGGGCGCTTATCTATGACGCCCCAGGGAAGGTAATAGCGATTTTGCTTATTATACTTGCCGGCTGCACTATTTTACCAAAGGGAGCAGTAAAATGGTTCTGGCTTTCAGTTGCCGCAGTTGTGGTAATATTGATTATCTGGGTCTTTTTGCCTGATGAAAACGGCGGCTGGCGGCCATTCACATTTGAGAAGGAGCTTGCCGCCTTGCAGGCCAAATACGCGGTCCCGGACAGCGAAAACGCCGCATTGCTTTATAGCAAGTTATTTGAGACCTTAGACACAGATTCCAATCAGCCCGAATTTTTTAACAGGTCAAAAACTCCATCAACTGATGGCCCCTGGCGGTCAGCCGACCATCCCGAAACCGCCGAATGGCTCAAAGACCAACAAAAAACAATAGGGACATTGATAGAAATCTGCCGACTTGAAAAGTGCAGCTTCCCGATAACAACCAATCCTGCGGACACTGAGCGTTATGAGCGATTAAATAAAATGCGCCGCTGTGCATTTTTGCTCCTCTCATCTGCCAACAACGATGTAGCTGAGGGCCACACTGATGCAGCTTGTCAGAAATATCTGGCCGTAGTTCAAATGTCACAACACCTCTATCAACAGCCGGCACTTATTGACTTACTCGTAGGAGTTGCGGTCGAGAGCTTGAGCTTGTCCCGCCTTAATCGGTTTATAATAGAAGGCGAGCCAACCAACCAGCAGCTTGAATCAATAGCTAATCTGCTATCCGACCTGAAAGACAACTGGTGCGATGACTTTAGGAGGCGGCTGGAATACGAAAAGCTTTTTGAGAAGAACTCTTTTTGTTACCTTTTCTACCAGATAAATTCGCAAGGCAAGATTCGGCTGAGGCAGGGCCCGATAGAAGTAATGAGGGCTCAGTATCCTGAGAAATCCAAAACACAATTGTCTTATCGGAAGAGAAAACTTGGTAAAGCAAGTACAATATTGGGTTGGTTCTTTTTCCCTTCCACACCACAAAAGATTTCTGAGGTTATTGACGACAAGTTCGAAGAATACTACGCAATGACCAAGCCCGACTTTGACTGGAGAAAGAAACTACCTGAGGTTCGGCCTTGCTTTAAGTTGAATTACACTTTCACAGTCGAGCAGCTCACAGATATGTCCGGGCAAACCTATTCCAGGATACACGAGATATATCTAAGGACTCTTACTTATCGCAGGGGTTCGCGGCTTTTAGTTGCGATAAGGCAATACAAAAATGAAAATGGCAATTGGCCGGCGAATCTGGATGCAATAAAATCACTGGCGCCGGCAGAGGCATTTATAGACCCGGCTTATGGAAGTCAGTTTGAATACGAAACCTACGGCAAAAATTTCTCGTTATATGGAGGGCAGACAAATATCTGGCCAAAATAGCATATTACCTTGTAATAAATGATTTACAACACGGTCGTCATTGCGAGGCCACGTAAGTGGCCGTGGCAATCTCATCGTTTCAAATGGCAGAGATTGCTTCGCTTCGCTCGCAATGACAACCATAAATTGTTAGCAGTGTATTGAGAGTTTTTGTTGTTGAACACAGTTTGAAGAAAGATATTGAACTATGAGCAATGCGTATGCAGCGATTGACCGGTTATCTGAGTATGTGGGCAAACAAGTAACTCTTGCCGGCTGGTTATATAACAGCCGTTCGAGCGGCAAGATTCAGTTTCTAATTATCCGTGACGGCACCGGTCTATGTCAGTGCGTCGTTGAGCGAGGTAAAGTGCCTGATGAGATTTTTGAGAAGCTCAGACGCCTCGGCCAGGAATCCTCGCTGACGGTAACAGGCATTGTGCGGGCTGAGCAGAGAAGCGTTGGCGGATACGAGCTGGCGGCAACCGATGCACAGATAATTTCGCCGGCGGAAGGATATCCTATCACGCCAAAATCGCACGGCATCGATTTTCTGCTGACGCACCGCCATCTGCATTTGCGTTCGCAGAGGCAGTGGTGTATCGGCAAGGTCCGACACACCGTTATCGATGCCATTCGCAGGTTCTTCAACGACAACGGCTTTACGCTGATTGATACGCCCATCTTTACGACAATTATCGGCGAGGACCAGCAAACGCTTTTTGAAGTCGATTATTTCGGCACGCCTCTGCACTTAACCCAGACCGGCCAATTATATCTGGAATCGGCTGCGATGAGCTTCGGCAAGGTGTATTGTTTTGGCCCGACATTCAGAGCCGAGAAAAGCAAGACCCGCCGGCATTTAACCGAGTTCTGGATGGTTGAGCCGGAGGTCGCCTTTATTGAGCTGGACGGCCTGCTCGAATTGGCTGAGAATTTTGTCTCTTTTATTGTAATGCAGGTCCTGCAAAATAATAAAAGCCAGCTTGAAACGCTGGGCGCCGACATTGCCGCACTTGAAAAAGTTAAGCCGCCTTTTTACCGGCTCACTTATACCGAGGCCGGTGAAATCTTGACCAGCGCCAAAACCGCGGATTTTCTTGCCAAAGAATTAGAATCGCTGCAAATCCAAAAGCAGCAGTTGGAATCTAAGATTGCCGAGCTTGAAAAGCAGTCCGCCTCCGGCGGATTGAAACAATGGCAGAAGGACAAAATTGCCGCCGAGCTAATTGAATTGCAAGGCGACCTTGCAGAAGCGGAGACAAAAATTGAGAACAATCCTAAGCACGCCAAATTAGCGGCTGAATTTCAATGGGGCAAAGACCTCGGCGGTTCGGATGAGACCATCATCTCACAAATGCACGACAAGCCGGTCTTTGTTACACACTATCCCAAAGAGGCCAAGGCATTCTATATGAAGGCCGACAGAACCAACGAAAAAGTCGTTCTGAATTTTGACCTGCTTGCCCCTGCCGGTTTCGGCGAAATAATCGGCGGCTCTGTCAGAGAAGATGATTACGACCGGCTCTTAAACCGAATCCGTCAGCAGGGCCTGAACCCCGAACCATATAGTTGGTATCTGGACCTGCGGAAATATGGCTCAGTGCCGCACGGCGGCTTCGGCCTCGGCGTTGAGCGAACCGTTGCCTGGATAGCAAGGGAAAAGCACATCAGACAGTGTATTGCCTTCCCAAGAATGATGGACAAGATTTACATTTAAGAGTTTTTATTGAAGGAGAAGACCTATGAGAAAGAAAATTCTAAATTTAGCAGGACTATCGTTACCAGTATTGATGTTGATACTTACCTGCCTTAGCTATCTGGTGCTGGCCCAGACAAGCTCCACATCGCCTCCTGCCGGCGAGGCATCTGAAAAGGGCAAGCTCCGCATCATTGTCTTCGGTGCACACCCGGATGACTGTGAAATCAGGGCAGGAGGCGTAGCCGCATTGTGGGCGGCCCAGGGTCATAAAGTCAAATTTGTCTCAACTACCAATGGTGACATTGGCCACGCAACTACAGCAGGCGGACCGCTTGCAAAACGCCGCACCGAAGAAGTCAAAAAAGCAGCCAAGGTGCTCGGTATAGAGACAGAGGTCCTCGACATTCACGATGGTGAGCTTATGCCGACGTTAGAGAACCGCAAAACCTTCGTGCGCCTCATCCGCCAATGGAAGGCGGATATCGTAATTGGGCACAGGCCCAATGACTATCATCCGGACCACAGATACACCGGCATCCTTATGCAGGATGCGGCGTTTATGGTAACTGTCGCGCACTTTTGCCCTGATGTCCCGCAACTGGCAAAGAATCCCGTGTGTTTGTATCTCGTGGACAATTTTCAAAAGCCCCAGCCGTTTAAGCCGGACGTCGTGGTCGGCATTGACGAGGTATTCGAGAAGAAGGCCAATGCGCTCTGGTGCATAGAATCGCAGATTGAGTCGCTCTGGGCAACCGGCAATTTTGAGAAGGTTGTCCCCGTCCCGCAGGAGCCGGCAGCACGCGAGCAGCGGCGGCAGGAGGTCTTGAAGCGATTTGCCGCGAGAGACGAGGCCACCACCAACAAGTTCCGCGCTAAACTAACCGAGCTTTACGGCCAGGAAAAAAGCCAAAAAATACGCTGCTCCGAGGCATTTGAGATATGCGAGTATGGCCGCCAGCCCTCGCCGGACGAAATCAAGCAGCTATTCCCATTCTTCGGACGCAAAGAGTAAAAACCGCACATAAAAACTGTGCCCACAGTGTATAGACTTGCCAAAAATGATAGACAAGGTTTATTATATAAAGGCGAACAATTACCGTGGACAAAGAGCGTATTAAAAAACTTGCCGAAAATCCCAATTTTATACCGGGTATCTACAATTACTGCGACCGGTGGTGCAAGCGATGCGCGTTCATTTCCCGGTGTATGACTTATGCGTTAAGTGAAGACGAGGCCGATAATCCCCAATCACAGGACATAAACAACAAGGCCTTTTGGGACAAGCTGCACGAGATATTCAAGGTAACTCTGGAGATGCTCAAAGAGACAGC
Organism: uncultured Pirellulales bacterium; assembly: GCA_964554425.1. Lineage (GTDB taxonomy): Bacteria > Planctomycetota > Phycisphaerae > Sedimentisphaerales > Anaerobacaceae > CAYWXK01. The sequence continues at coordinate 6,319 of CAZKOQ010000198.1, forward strand.
GGATGAAATGGGCATCGACCTTAACGCAATTGACCACGAAGACTTTGCAAAACAAGAAGAGCGGGTCCACGTAATAGTCAAAGACCAGCCATACACCAAAGCCGCTTTTGCCTACGTGGAAATGGTGAATAAGTGGTTTGAATCGAACAAAGATTTACTCGAAGAAA
>CAZKOQ010000199.1:0-6484 GCA_964554425.1 uncultured Pirellulales bacterium
ATTTGGCGGCATCGGGTCATCAGGCTTATTATTTTGCTGTGATGGGAAGTATTCGTGCCAGGATGGTGGGTCTGGGAAGCCGCCGTGGAAGATTTTGCCGGAGCCAATCACGTGGTAGCCGTGGGCCATAAAGTGCTGAGGAAGGGTTATGGCGTTTGCGAGGGCCGGTGACTTTCTCCAGGGCTGGGAGTTGTGATAGACGCCGGAGGTTGACGGCAGGATTCCTGTCAGGAGACTTGCCCGTGAGGGATTGCAGGCAGGGGCGGAGCAGTGGGCGTTGGTGAAAAGGACACCTTTTTGTGAGAGACGGTCGAAGTTAGGAGTTTTGACATCGGGATGGCCGCCCAGACAGGCGAGCCAGTCGTTGAGGTCATCGATTGCGATAAAAAGCACGTTGGGTTTGGATTTTGAAGAGCCGTTGGAAAAAACGAATTGTGGCCGGGCGAGTGATACTGCACCGGCTGCTGTTAGTTTGAGAAATTGTCGTCGATTCATTGGGCACCTGCTTACTTCGGTTTTTTCCTTAGTTTTAAGTCGATGTTTGATTTTGATGCCGAATCCTGGATGAATGATTTAAGGATTTTGGCCTTAGCTTTGATGTCTGAATCGTTGACTTTATTATGTGCCGCCATTGCTTTTGCTTTACCTACCGCTTCTTTGAGCAGGGCGGTCGGCATAAGGGCAACGGCTATGCAGTAGAAGCTCCTTGACCTGCCATCGTTATAGTTTGCGAGGAGTTCTTCGAGCAGGATTCTTTTCTGATATTGCTCTTGTAAAAATGTTTTCAGGCCGGCTTTTTGCATCCGCTCAATATTTTGGCTGCATACCTTGCGGGTAACGAAAGTGTCCCAGTCGAAAAACCTTTCATATTTGTCGCAGGGGAAGTCGCGGCAATCGGCACAAGTTACAAGCGTTTTGGCTTTAACGCAGCAGTTGTATAGCTTGCAGGAAATAGTCAGAGAAAGTATCTTGCAGCCGGGACACCTGCTCTTTGCGGTTGACTGATAACGTGGACATAATCCGCAATATACACCACAGCAGCCAGCGAGTTTTTCTTCTGCTAATATCATTTTTGGTAGAGCATCATAATGTTAGCAAGAATTTTTTACCACCAGCATGAGAGGATTGTAACCCGCAAGATAACAAAGGTGTCTTAGATTCTTTGCATGTGGCTGGAATCTCACGGCGATAGGTTCATCCGGCGAAGCAATGAGTGAAACCGCGGGTCGGATTGAAAATGCTGGAACATAGGATTGAGTTTTATCATGATCATTGCGCTTTCGCGTCCATCGCAGGCTCGTTCGAGGCACTCAAAGGCCAAGTTACTCTCTCCAAGTCCTGCGTAGATATTTGCCATCCACGCATAAGCTGGGAGTCCCTGCTCTGTCATCTTCTTCACCTCCACTAATAGTCTTGCTGCCTCGGCTTGGTTGCCCATACGGGCGTAGGCAAGCCCCTGCATTCCGATTCCAAACAGGGGCAGGGTTAAGCCCCGCTTACACGCCGTGATGGCCTCATTGTATCGCCCCAGCGCGACGTATGCCCACCCTAGAAAGACGTTGGCCAGCGGGTGGTTAGGATCCAGCTCAAGCGCTTTTCGATACTCTTCAACGGCGTGGTCGTACTGCCCATAGCAGTAATAAATAGGGCCCAGCGACATAGCAATCGTCGGCGAGAGCGGGTCAAGTTCCAAAGCTCGCCTGGCCTCAGCGGCTGCCTTCTCCACACGGCCGGTCGGCAGCAACACAAACCAGGAATACCAAAAGCGAGCGCTTGCACAGTTTGGGTCGAGATCGATGGCGAGCACGAACTGGCGCTCCGCTTCAGCCCAGTCGTATTCATAGTATGCTGTAATGAGTCCCAGAGAACAGTGGGCTTCAGCGAGCGTCTCATCAATTTGCAGGGCCTTCAACGCCGCCTCTTTCGCCTTTGGCACAGTCTCACCCGGCCGCAGCACTCCGTAAAGCCCTAAGATGCTATAGCAGTCTGCCAATCCAGCATGGGCCGGTGCGTAGTTTGGGTCCTTGACAATCGCCCGCGCGAAGCAATCGACCGCCTTGGAAAAGCCATCAGGAGTTCGCTTGTTCCAGTGGTACCTCCCTTGGAGATACAGATTGTATGCTTCGACGTTCTCTGTATAGCGCTTGATATGACGTTGCTTCAACTCGCCGACCAGCTTGCCCTTCAGCGCACCTACAATTTTTTCGGAGATTTCATCCTGAATGGTAAACACGTCCTCAAGCTCGCACGTATATCTTTGCGACCAAAGGTGGTAGCCATCTCCAACACTGATGAGCTGGGCCGTAACCCGTAGCCGATTGCCTGCCTTTCGAACGCTCCCTTCCACGACTGTTGTCACATTGAGGCGCTTGCCGACCTCACGGACATCGACGGCCTGTCCCTTGAACTGAAAAGACGATGTCCTCGCGACGACACGCAAACCCTCGACCTGCGTCAACGCATTAATTAGCTCTTCTGCTAATCCGTCGCTGAAGTACTCATTCTCCGGATCGGCACTCATATTCGCAAACGGCAGGACAGCGATGCAGACCAAACGGTCTTCCATCTGTGAAGACGAGGTATCTATTGGCGCAGCGATTGCTGGTAGGGCAATTGAAGATTGGTCCAACGCTTCGCTGATTTCAATAGCCGCATCACCGATGTGCTGAAGTCGCCTACCCAGGTCTTTCTGCAGGCAACGGTGCAAAAGTACACTAATACTCGCTGGTGTTTTTGCCGGCAGCTTCCGCCAATCCGGTTCGCGCTCAAGAACTCGGGCTAATGCATCGGTAGCTGTTTCCCCCTGAAACGGAAGCTCCCCAGTGAGCATCTCGAATAATATACAGCCAAACGACCATATATCGCTTCGTTTGTCAGTTGGCTTACCACGGGCCTGCTCCGGGCTCATGTAAGCGGGCGTGCCAATAACTTTGCCAGGTTCGGTAGTAGTACTCGGTTCATCCAGACCTTCATCGCTGAGCGCCTTGGCCAAGCCGAAGTCTAATACTTTGACATTGTCTTCCGGCGTGATCTTGATATTGCCGGGTTTCAGGTCCCGGTGAATCACGCCTTTTTCGTGAGCCGCCGCGACCGCATTAGCGACCTGAAGGGCAATCGATAGCACCTGTTCTAAATCAAGGCGGCGGCTCGAAATCAGGTCGGATAGGGTCTGCCCAGGAACGTATTCGAGGACCAGGTAACTCATACCTGCGGGTTCCTCGAGTTGTTCATAAATGGCAGCGATGTTTGGGTGATTTAACGAGCCCAGAAGCTGGGCTTCCCGTTTCCATCGCTTCCAGACAAGAGGACTGTCCTTGCCCTCGGGCGGTATAGTCTTGATGGCCACGAAACGGTCGAGTCTGCTGTCATGTGCCAGATAGACTACGCCCATTGCGCCACGACCAAGTTCCCGCTCGATACGAAAATGACCGATCTGGCTGCCCGGTCCTATCACCGAAGAATTAAAGCTGGCAGTTGCGAGAGGACTCTTCTCGTCAGGTGACCTATTGTTTTTTCTTGCCGCATTACTCATTAGCATTCTCCACCGTAAAGTCTCCTCGCTAACGATACTCAAAGAACGACGAAAACCGTGAGCTCACGGCAGACAAATACTCCTTATATAATTGTAAACTTTATAGCGAGCTATCGCAATTACATTAACCTGGATTTTCAGGGTTTTTGGGATGGCTAATTGGGATTACTTTTTGTAGAGTGCGGATTTATCTGGAGGAAGTCCCTCATATAGAAAAGATAGGTCTAATCATGACGTATCGTAAGACAGAATTGGTATTGTTTTCAGACCCCGAAAGCAAGAAAGTGCAGGATGACTTCAACGAGGGTGTGGTTTGCTCAGACGCTGGCGCATTGCTGCTGAGACAGGTCGATAAGCGTATAGGATTGATAGACGCAGTCAATCAGTGCATAACGAACCTGGTCGACTGGCCTTTGTTCGGCAATCACCAGACAGCACAAGGATTAATATGGCAGATGTTGGCGGTCGCCTCGATAGAGTCCGCCTTTAGAGAATGGCCCAGACACTTGACGATACGCATGACCATATCCTCGGGTAATTTACCTTCTGCTAAAACCAAGCTGCTGGCTGTATGGCGGCCTTGTCAAATGATGTTTCTATCCCCGTGGCGGGTGCGAAAATGCTTGCGGAAATTGCGGGTGGGTGTTATCGTATCGGCTTTAGTTTGTCGGTAGGAGTGCTGTTTGAATGTGTTTATGGGAATTTTGAAATGAATGAGCCAATGAGAAATCCAGGACTATCGGAGCTTGATGAGCTTTGTATCCAGACGATTCGGCTTTTGTCTATTGAAATGGTTCAGAAGGCCATCTCCGGGCATCCTGGTATGCCGATGGGGATGGCGCCGGCGGCGTATATTCTGTGGACTAAGTATATGAAATATAATCCGGCGAATCCGAGATGGCACAATCGTGATAGATTTGTTCTGTCGGCTGGGCACGGGTGCGTCCTGCTATATGCGCTATTGCATTTGACCGGATACGATATAAGTTTAGATGATTTGAAAAACTTTCGTCAATGGGGCAGCAAGACGCCGGGACATCCGGAGTATCATCCGGATTATGGGATTGAGGCTACGACAGGGCCGTTGGGGCAGGGGATTTCAAATGCCGTCGGAATGGCGATTGCGCAGAAGTATCTGGCGAATTTCTTTAACCGCGATGGCTTTCCTATCATTGATTACAAGGTTTATTGTTTGGCCAGCGACGGTGACCTTCAGGAGGGGGTTGCATCGGAGGCAAGCTCGCTGGCTGGACATTTAGGGCTGAATAATTTGATTGTTGTTTATGATGACAATCGAATCAGTATTGATGGGCCCGCGGAGCTTAGCTTTACCGAAGACAGGGCAAAACGATTCAAAGCGTATAACTGGAATGTGCTGGTAGTTGAAGGTGACGGCAATGATATGGCTACCTTTGAAAGGGCATTACGAAATGCCAGGAGAGAGAAGAACAGGCCGACACTGATAAAGCTTCGCACACATATTGCTTACGGAAGTCCCAATATGCAGGATAAGGCGGAGGCGCACGGCGCTCCGCTGGGCGAGGGTGAGGTTCGTTTGATTAAGGAAAAATACGGCTGGGACGCTGGAAAAAGTTTTTATGTTCCTCCGGAGGTGTCGGCTTATATGCGGCAGCCGGCAGAGAGGGGGGCGAAGGCGGAGAAAAGGTGGAATAAATTATTTGAAGAATATGAAAAGGCGTATCCGGAACTTGCCGGGCAATTCCGCGATGCTGCGGCCAGCAAGCTGCCGGTCAAGCTGGACGAGATTTTGCCGAAATTTGAAGCGGGCAGCTCGGTTGCGACTCGTGTGGCTTCGGGCAAGACGCTGGATGCGTTGATGCCAAAGCTGCCTTTAGTTCTGGGTGGGTCGGCGGATTTGACGCCTTCCAATAATACGCGGTTTGCCGGGGCAAAGGATTTTCAAAAAAATGCGCGGGATGGCAGATATATACGGTATGGGGTTCGAGAGCACGCGATGGCGGCGGTAATGAACGGCATTTCCGTAAGCGGGCTGCTGCGGGCTTATGGCGGGACATTTTTGGTTTTCTCGGATTATATGCGGGCGGCGATTCGCGTGGCGGCTCTTTCGAGGTATCCAACGATATTTGTGTTCACACACGACAGTATCGGGATAGGCGAGGATGGGCCGACGCATCAGCCGGTTGAGCAGATAGCGGCACTTCGGGCGATACCGAATTTGTTAGTCATTCGGCCTGCGGATGCCAATGAGACGGTGCAGGCGTGGAAGTTTGCGTTGGAATACAGGGATGGATCGGTGGCGCTACTTTTTACAAGGCAGGGATTGCCGGTTTTAGACCAAAACCGATACAGTCCAGCGACAAACTTGAGTAAAGGAGCATACGTTCTTATTGGGGCGGACAACCTTGATGTTCTGCTTTTGGCGAGCGGTTCGGAAGTTCACATTGCCCTACAAGCAGCAGAGAAACTGGCAGGTGAAGGAATAAAAGCGCAGGTCGTCAGTATGCCCTGCTGGGGGTTATTTGAAAAACAGAGCAAAGAATACAGGGACAAGGTTCTCCCGCCTGATGTGAAAGCCAGGGTTGGGATTGAGGCTGGCGTCGAAATGGGCTGGCACAAATGGTTAGGCGAGAAGGGCGTCTTTATCGGGATGTCAACGTTTGGCGCATCTGCGCCTGGGAAGGTCTGCTTCGAGAAATTCGGCATTACAGTAGATAAAGTTGTAGTAGCGGCGAAGAAATCGATGGGAATGACGGCAGAGGATTCTTGACACTGTAGGTTGGGAAAAGGATAATATCGACTGCCAGGGAAAGACTGGAGTGATTTTTTTGATGTTCAGCCCGTGAGATACAAAATTTTCAAGCTCGGGCATACATGTATTCATTGTTATCTCACGGGCTAAAGGCGTGAAATAGAAATGCTTACACAGAAGCAAAAAGATTCGCTGAAGCGGCAATTGATTAGTTGTCTTGA
>CAZKOQ010000200.1:0-6476 GCA_964554425.1 uncultured Pirellulales bacterium
CCGTGCCGGACAGCAATCGGATACAAGCCGACAAAACTAGCAAATTCCTTTTTGAGGATATTGCCTTCAACCTTTAGGCCATTTATCGGATTCGGTCGGTCAAGCACAATAAATTGTTTTTTATTTTCCGCTGCTGCCTCCATAGCCAAAGCCATTGTGTAAATATATGTATAATACCGAGCCCCAATATCCTGAATATCAAAGATAAGGATATCTATATCTTTTAGCATCTGTGGCGTCGGCTTGAGTGTTTTGCCGTATAAACTGTGAACCGGCACGCCATATACAGGATGAATTCCGCTATTGATTTCTTTCCCCTCTGCCTCAGCGCCATAAATGCCGTGCTCCGGACCGAAAAGAGCTGTAATCGTTACGTCGTTGAAATCTCTAAATACTTCTATGATATGCTTGCCCTGGCTGTTATTGCCGGTGTGGTTGGTTATAATTCCGATGCGTTTGCCGCTAAATAACTGCCTGTATTCGCCTAAATTATCCAGGCCGGTTTGGACCTGCCCCTGGCAGCCCGACAACAGCATTATGCTTAATAGAGCCGACAGTTTCATTTTATTTGCCTTTTTCACCAAATACGTTTTTGAATTTGCCCTGTGGAAAACTTTTGAAGGTTGTCATTCTGAACGAAGCGTAGCGAAGTGAAGAATCTATTTTTTCAGGTCTTGCCAGATTCTTCGCCCCGACAAGTCGCGTCTCAGAATGACATTTGGTACAGCTTTCTACAAAGCACTTTGAATTTGTCGAAAATAACATATATATATATTTTACCTGGATGTTGTTTTATCGCAATTCGTTTCGCCCGTAATGTCGCACAACCGGCGACAATGTCCACTGCTTATGGTAAGATATTTACTTGTATGGCCTTGTCCGAAAAGAAACTGGATATGAGATTTATCCGAACAATTATAATATATTTTGCCTTATTATCCTGTCTTGTGACCGGCTGCCGATGCCTTAGAGAAAAAATTAGCAAAGATAGGTTGAGCGGCATCGACGCCGCTGTTAAAGAAGAAATCCAGGAAGGCAATATCCCCGGCGCCGTTATCCTTATAGGGCAAGCTGATAAGATTCTTTACCACAAGAGCTTCGGCTATGAAGTCATAGAGCCCTACCGCGAAAGAATGACCAAAGATACCGTTTTTGACATTGCCTCACTGACTAAGCCGATTTCGACTGCCACATCTATTATGGTTTTAATGGATAGGCAAAAACTAAAATTAACTGACTATGTGGCTACATATCTTCCTGCCTTTGCCTCCAACGGCAAGAACCAGGTTCAAATCAGCCATCTTTTAAGTCACACATCCGGCCTGCCGGCATATACGAGCGCAGACGAATTGAAGAAGCAGTTTGGAAGTCCCTGTCCCGATAAAGTCATAGAGAAGATATGCGCCCTGGTGCCTCTCAATAAGCCCGGCGAAGAATTTCGCTATAGCTGCCTGGGTTACATTATTCTGGCAAAGATTGTCGAGGTTGTCAGCGGAGAAAGTATTGACGATTTTGCAAAGGAAAATATCTTTGCGCCGCTGAAAATGAAACACACCACTTACAATCCACCTCAGTCCTGGGAGAAAAACATAGCCGCTACCCAGATTGTTGATGAAAAATTACTTCGAGGCACCGTCCATGACCCGCTCGCCCAGCTTATGGCCGGCAAATCCGGCAACGCCGGACTCTTTTCCACCGCTTACGACCTGTCGATTTACTGCCGAATGCTTCTTAATAACGGCACGAGGCACGGCAAGAAAATTCTAAGCCCCCAGGCCGTTACACTATTGACCACAGCCCAGTCCCACGGCCGCGCCTTCGGCTTCGATGTCAGCTCCAGCTATTCCTGGCCAAAAGGGACCATTGACTCTGAAAAGGCGTTCTGCCACGCCGGCTACACAGGCACCGCTATCGTCTGCGACCCTGAAAGCAAAATCTTTATCATTATTCTTACCAACAGAGTCCACCCGCACGACAAAGGCACTACCAAACCTCTATGCCGAAAAATTGCAGATGAGGTCTTTCAAGCATATAAATGATTTCCTACCGGATTTTTCGCACAAGCCGCTTAAAAAAGTCGGCAAAAATTGGTATAATTATTTTATAGATACTTGATTGATGACTGTCAACTATCGACCATTGGCTATCGACTAACGACCAGCGACTAACGACTATCTACGGAGGCAGGTTTATACTTTCGACAAAGCAATTCAATTTGTTTATCGCTCTGATATTGGTCCTGAGCACACTATCAATCGCTATCGCTGCGGACACCTGGACCAATATTGCCCCTGGCATCGAACATTTACACCGCAGCACCACCAATGCCAATGGTGACCCTCTAAATATCCACGTCCTCAAAGTTGACCTATCCAATCCTGCTGTTGCAGTGGGCGTCATCCTGGCAGGCGATGAGACCAACACCGGCCAATATGAAACCACCAGCTCTATGGCGATGCGAAAAGGCACCATCGCTGCCGTCAACGGCGACTACTTCGGCTGGGGCCACGGCGCCGAGGGCTTTACCGTTGTCGAAGGCCGGCTCGTCCAGTTAAACGATACTCGCAGCAGCTTGGTCATCTCAACAAGCAAGGTTGCTGTCATCAGCAGTTACTCCGGTCTTGAACGCTGGATGTTCAACGCCATCGGCGGCGGACCAAAATTCATCAATAACGGCCTGGTCTATTGGTCTCGTTCTGACAGCAGCCATATCAATGGCGAGTGGTTTCCCAACACCGCCAGTTGGGACAGCCGCCACCCCTTGACCGCCATTGGTATTACCGCCGATGGCCGCAGACTCATCCTGGCTGTGGTCGATGGCCGACAGCCGGGCTTCTCGGTCGGTATGACGCCCTGGGAAATGGGTGCGCTATTGGTTGAGATGGGCGCAGCCACCGGCATACGGCTGGATGGCGGCGGCTCCAGCACATTCTTCCTCGATGGCCGTGTCCTCAACTCGCCTTCCGACGGCTACGAACGCGCGGTCGCTGATGCCTTCGCAGTCTATGCGCTGCCACAGCAATTGGGCCTGGCTGCCTGCTGGAAACTTGATGAATCAAGCGGAACGACTGCTTTCGACAGCTCCGGGTATCAGCACCCAGGCACATTGTTTGGAAATCTGCTCTGGCAGCCCGGCGATGGCCGGCAGGATGGCGCTCTTAGATTCCGACCGGACACTGACTATATTGAGGTAATCGACTATGAAGGCATTACCGGCAAACAATCTCGCACTGTCGCCGCTTGGATTAAGGCCGCCTCCGAGGCCTACGGCAGCATACTCTCCTGGGGCGCCGATACTACAGGTGGGCGGTGGCTATTCTTTATCGATTCTGCCTCCGGTGCGCCGGGCGTTTCTGTTGCCGACGGTCTTATCGTCGGCAATAGTGACGTTACCGACCAAACCTGGCATCACGTTGCGGCAGTATTTGAAGATGATGGCGGCCCTAATGTCAGTGACGTTCGACTTTATGTCGATGGCCTTCGCCAGGTCCCATCGCAGGTTTCTTCCCAGCCGGTGAACACCACTCGCGGCGATAACGTCAAAATAGGTCCATTTGCAGGTGGCCCCATCCGGTTATTCTATGTTATGCTCGACGAGGTTGTCATATTCGACACCCCTCTCACTGACCGGCAAATCGTCCGCCTCTATAACCAGGGCGGCCAATCGTTCCTCCAGCCCTGCGGCAGCGTATTTCTCAATGAAGAAATCTTGTTGGACGGTGACATAAATAGAGACTGCAAAGTCGATTCTTTCGACCTTGTTTTTCTTGCCAATGACTGGCTTCAAAATGGCCCGACACTGTCTGGCGACCTTCATACAGATAGCGCCGTCAACCTTTTTGACCTCTCAATCTTTTCCTCAGATTGGCTCAAGACCGTCGCCCCAAATCTCTTGACATATCGCAGGTAGCGCTCTGTTGAGCTGTCATATTGAGCCGTAGGCGAAGCGTCTGACGCGACTTTTGTGAAGGGCTAAATAGGTTATGCTATTGCACAACAAACATTTTCTTCTCCCTTGCCCAGGTCATTAGGCCTCTGGTCTAATGCTGATTGTATCCGGCTTTCCTGAGTTTCTTCATCGCTTCGAGCTGCACGACGGCCTCTTTGTCACGCGGGCGGTTCATTGCCTTCTTCGTTTTTATAAGCGCGGCCAGACTAAGTGTGCGAAGTTGCGTATGCTCTACTTCGACAAGCTCGCTTGCCCGTTTGACCTCTCTATAATCTCCAAGACCATCAATAAAACTGAGGCAGTCTAATTGCCCGATGTCGGTATCCAGATACAGGTTCTTGAGTTGGCCACAGGTTTTTTCCGTCAGCTCAAGTTTCTTCCGCCTCGGCGTCATCCGGTGGACCGGATGCAAATCAGCGATGGCTTTTTGCAGGATAAGCAAATTGGCAGGCGAAAAGTCACAGCAGATATCAATATCCTGCGTAACATACGTGCATCCGTGCACAACGCCTGCGAAGCCGCCGACAAGGACGAAATCGACGCCGGTCTCGGCAAGCCGTTTCAACAGGTTGATAAAATCGCCGCTCACAGGTGTTTTGCCATTCGCAATTTTAGCATCGTGTTAAGTGCGATTTGGTGTCGTCTGATGCGCTCGGCGGGGCTTCTCTTGAGGTTGTCAATCAGCATCGGAATATCGATTCCCCAGTCAATCGCTGCCTGGACCGCATCCTTTCGCCGAGGGCTGCTCCCGGATGCTTTTTTCTGCCTTCGTTTTCCTGCCATATCCTGATACTGACCGTGTCCATCAGTGTCAATTTGTGTCTTATCCGCGTTTAACTTTTGCCTTTTTACTTTTAACCTTTGCCTTGTTTTTGTGCCTGCCTCAACAACGCCTTCGCTCGCCTGGCTAAATCAGTGTTGGTGGTAACTTCTATTGTTTTCTGTAAGGGCCCGACCAGTTTGGATGCAACTGATGCGTCGGCATCTTTCAAAAGCTTCTCGGCAATTGCCACGATGGCCGTGCCGGCCTCTTCCCGTGTCGCCGGCTCGTCCAGATACGGCGTAATCAGCTCAATCGCATCCGTTGAATTTATGCCGCCTAACGCGCCTAACAAAAGCTTCTTTTCATCATTTCGCTCTATTAAAGCGGCGGCCTCCCGGCACATTGACAATCGCTGCCCGGCAGATAGTTCCGGACGAGCGGCCAGACCTATGTATCCGCGCAGGCAGAGCGTTTTATCATTCGGATTGCCGGAGGTCTTGGCCAGCGCAAGCAGCTCAGACGCCGCATCCGTGGTTTTCCAGCCGCAAAGAGCGCGGATTGCCGAAGTATGAACTTCCGCATTTGAATCATCGACCGACGCACGCACAGCTCTCAGAGCGTTCGTGCCTCCGATGATGCCGAGGACTCGCAGCAAAGCGCTCTTTTGCGCGGGCTGGGCCTTGGCTAAAAGACCGGTGAGCTTCTCGGTGTTCGACTGCGGATTATCGGCTTTCGTGCAAATATTGCTCACGGCCTCCTCAGCCGCATTCAGGTCCTGTGACTCCTTCAAGCTCATCAACAGGTCGAGCAGCGCAGGCAATTCGGCCGGCCCTCCCAGCTCGCCCACTTTACTCAGCGCAGCTGGACGGACTTTCGGGTCGGCTTCACGGGCGGCTTTCAGCAGCGCCGGAATGCTTGTTACCATTCTCCGACGACCAATCAGCTCAAGCCCCGTGAGCTGTCGGTTTGTTTCCTTGCTGTTAAGCATTGCCATCACGGCTGCGTCGGCTTCCTGCCCTGGCAGTCCGGCAAGTGCTTCTTGCGCGGCCTGGCTAATCTGGCGGTCGCCATCTCCAAGCAATTCCACAAGCACAGGAACTGCGGATGCGTGACCAATCTCAGGTATTGCTTTGATGGCTGCTATGCGAACGCTTTTTGCGCCGCTTTTGGCCAGGGCGAACAGCATCGGCAACGCCGCTACGTCACCTCGCTTACCAAGCGCCTGCGTGATAAGGATTTGATTATCGGCGGGCAGTCCGCTCACCTCAGAGGTCAACGCCTGCGTTACTTCGGCGCCCGGCAATTCAAGAGATGTCTGGACGGCTGCGGAAAACAAGATGTAGTCATTGCTTTTCAAATGCTGCCTTAGCAGTGCCACGCCTTCTTTCTGGCGGGTTAAGATTGCACCTCGCAGAGCGCCGGCACGAGCTTGGTGCGGGGCTTGGGCGCCTCGCAGCTGGTCGTAGATTTCAATGGCCTGCTCACGCTGGCCTTTGGCAGCGAGCGATTCAGCGCACCGCAGCAATCCTTCGCATAATGCAAGCTGGTTAGCGGCTAAAGTCTTCGGCAGGGCGCCTCGCAGCGCCTTGGCAGCAGCTAAGTCGCCAATTGAACCCAATGCCCTTGCTGCTGCCTGTGCGACAATGGAGTCCTGGTCCTGCAGCAATTTCGATAAAGCTGCGACGGCCTTTGTGTCGCGCCGAACGCCGATACTTGTGATTACACCGGCCAGCAGTCGGCCTTTGAGCTTGCCGAGCGCATCGC
>CAZKOQ010000201.1:0-6441 GCA_964554425.1 uncultured Pirellulales bacterium
GGGGATGTCTACAACTGCTATTCTACCGGCGATGTCAATGGTGTTGAGTGGGTCGGCGGGCTGGTGGGATGTAACGGTTACTCGGTTAGTTACTATAATTGGTCTGGGTACATATTAAATAGCTACTCTACCGGCAGTGTTAGAGGAGCTGGGGATGTTGGCGGATTAGTCGGATATAACTATTTCGGTGACATCGAGAATTCATTCTGGGATGTCCAAACCAGCGGCGAACCTAATATGTGTGGGGGCCAAAGTGGAATTGCTACGGGCTGTGACCCAAATTGCGGCAAAACGACTGCCGAAATGCAGACAATAAGCACCTTTACCGTGGCCGGCTGGGACTTTATCGAAATATGGGGTATCGGCGAAAACCAGACATATCCATTCCTGCGGTTTGGTCCGGCTGGTGATTCAAACCACGATAAAAAAGTTGACCTTCTTGACCTTGCAATTCTGGCTTCGCACTGGCTGGAATGTATCGGGCCAAACCAAGGTGGATGGCGATTAGTAGAGGATGATACGGAAGATTCTTACTCCTGCGAAGGAAATTTTGATGCTTTTTATCCCTGTTCAAATGCGGTAGATGAAGATTGGGACACTTATGCTTTATCAGCAGACCCTGGTGCTACATCATATATTTATGAAAACTATACAATTCCTTCTGGAATAGAAATGGCAGATTTTAGAATAAAATATCAACAAACTGCACCAGTAACACCTGGACTTTGCACTTCTGTTACCGGTTACTGGGATGGAAGTGCCTGGGCAGAACTAAATTGCACAGCACTAACTGGTCAAATATCAACTCTCACAGTAAGAATTCCTAATGATGCTTTAAGCGGAACCACTTTACAATTAAGAACCCGAGTATGGAAAAGCAGTGGTCTTATAGGTAGTGGAAGTGGAATATATTACGAAGGAAAAGTAATATGGTATTTTCCGGTTTGCCGGACTATTGTCGTTGGGGGATATAAATAGCGATTAGAGAATAGACTTTAAGGATTTCGCACTTATGTCTTTCCATTGGCTAAAGGAGCGTAATCTTTGACAAAACAGTTGACCTTGTTGACCTTGCAATTTTGGCCTCCCACTGGCTCGAAGGATATTAAAATTTTAACGCGGAGAACGCTGAGGCCGCAGAGTTAGCCCGAATTTCTTATTAACCGCAGAGGCCGCCCCCCGCGTCTTGCTGTCGCAAGACAGCAGCGGGGGCGGGAGAAGGTGATAGTTATATTTCATTAACGGATAATTAGTTACATAATCCACGGGATGCCTTACGGCACAAAAACCTCTGCGCTCTCTGCGTTCTCGGCGGTGAGAAATACAGCTAATCACACTAAGGCCTTTTCGAAGTCCTGCACCTTTGGTGGCTTTTTGCCTTTGGCTGGGATAATCTTATGCCCTTCTTCTTCCAGATGTTCGGCCTGGGCTTTGACGCCTCCGGGAAGCTTTGGATTTAGCCCGCCGTCGGCACTTAACACACGCCAGTAGGGGGTTATCTGCTTTCTGCCGTTTCGCAAATCTTCTTCGGCTGTTTCAGCGGCGATACGAATGAAAATGCCCGTGGTAAGTGGACAGGTCGAATCTGCTTTAAACTCCTCTGCAAGCTGTTCCCGGATTTGTTTTACAGTGATAAGGTTACCCTTTTTCACTTTGCGAATAAGAGAATCGACAAGCAGCGGCGTAGGGACAAGCACCCTTCTTCCGCCAAACCTTTTTTCCCATGTCGCAGGACCGCTGACTACTTTAGGCAGACCTGCCGGTGGATTTTCTAATTTTTCCCGCCAGCTTTTTTTTGATTTCCACTTTACGGTCATAATACCCACCTTTCTGACAGCCACTTAAAGCTACATCGCAGGTTGTGATTCTACCAGTGTCGATAGTCTATCAATAAGTTACTGGTACATAGGCAGACATAGCCGGTTATATTAAATATCAAAATGCAAATATCAAGGTTACATATCAAAAATCAAAAAGGACTTTTGCCAGAGCCGGTGGCTATAACTCAAGTGATGCCGTTTTTGATATTTGCTTTGTGTTTTTGCATTTTGCTTTTTAATTTTTGATTTTTCAGCCACAAGACTAACGTTGATGCATAAGTTACGCTTCAAAAAATTAGAAAAAATCAAAGGGACCAAAATAATTTCAGATACTCAATGCTCCTGCGGGCAATAGTTTCCGGGTCGGGGTCGTATTTGAAAACTTCGACTGAGAGCCACTTATTATAACCGATATCTTTTATCGCCTTTGCGATGGGGCCGTAATCAACATCGCCCATACCCGGGCCATAGAGGTTTGGGTCGTTGACGTGGAAATGGCCGATGTCCTCGGCTCGGACGGAGCGAATAATATCAGGGACGGGAGTCGGCTCTGAGGACATTGCCTTTACGTCGAGGTGAATCTTAAAGTTGGGGTGGTTGATTTGGCGCACCATTCGCATCCCTTCGGCGACGGTGTTGATGAAATCTGTTTCTTTCGGCGAGAGCGGCTCGACGCAAACTGTGACGGAGAGCGAACTTGCTTTGTCGAGGATGCTGCTAAGTAAATCAACCGCTTTTTTCCATGCGCCTTGAGGGGTTTGTCCTTCAATAATACTTCGTTGTTTTGGGGAGCCGAGGACTATTACATTGCCGCCGAGGTCGCTGCAAAGGTCGAGGAGGGCGGAGAAATAATCTTTTGTTTTTTGCCAGACCTTGTTGTCGGTAGAGGTTATGTGCAGTCCGGCAGGTCCCAGGAGGAGCCAGTGGAGGCCGACGGTTTGGAGGCCGTGGTCTTTGATAATCCGGCGGACTTGTTTTCGCTGCTGGATGGTGACATCTTTGGCTGATGGCGCGAGGGTGAAAGGGGCAATTTCGATGCCATCGTAGCCGAGGCGTTTGGCGGCTGCGCAGACCTCAGGCATTGGCCGATTTTCAAACATTTCGTTGCACAGGGCGAATTTCATCAGACGTTATCCGGAATCACGAACGGCTCTCGGTAGTTGCGCTTAACAAGCATATTTGCCATATCGGCGAGGTCGCCTACGAATTTTTCTTTCTCCGGGTCCATAGTGAGCATCGGGCCAATTGTTGCGGGGGTCTTGGCGACGTCAACATTGTTGGCGGCCAGATGGGTCAGGAAACGGTCGAAGGAGTCGGTCAGCTCGGGGTTGTCTTTTATCAATTGTTTTATTTCATCAGCAGATTTTTTCTGGCCGAGGCGGTAGGAGATGTTGCCCATGTGGCAGAGGGCGCTGGAGATATGGCCTCCTTCGATATCGGCGTTAAGGTCGCTGACCTTGCGGCTTCGGACGGCCTTGATGAAGTTTTCGTGGTGTCCGCCGCCGCCTTCGCCTTTGAATTGCTTGAGCTTGTTGCCGTCTTTATCATAAGTCCAGCCGCCGCCGTCGCCTCCGGCGAAGTAGCCGTTCTCACATTGAACGACCACGCCGATTTGAGTTACCTTTCGATAGACGTCCATCCCCGTCTCGCCGGCCTTGCGAGGAAGTCCACGAACCTCGAAAATCAAGGGAGCGGGCTTGTAGTCGAAAAATGCAATTTGCGTGTTTGCGGTTTCTGCGTCGTCATCATAGCCGAATCTGCCGCCGATGCCTATTACGCGGGGGGGCAGCTTCGGCTGCCCGAGCGCCCAGCGTGCGAGGTCCATTTCGTGGATGCCCTGGTTGCCGATGTCGCCATTGCCTGTGTTCCAGACCCAGTGCCAGTCGTAATGTAGGTTTTTGCGCATCAGCGGGAGCATATCAGCGGGGCCGCACCAGAGATTGTAATCGACCGAAGCCGGGATGGGCTGAGGGCCATTTACTTTTCCGATGCTGCCGCGGGGCTTGTAGCAAAAGCCGCGGGCCCATTTGATAGCGCCGAGATTACCTTCGCGCATAAATTTGAACGCCTCGATGAGTCCTTCATCTGAGCGTTTCTGGGTGCCGGTCTGGACGATGCGATTGTATTTTCGTGCCGCCTCGACAATTTTTCGGCCTTCCCAGACGTTGTGGGAGACGGGCTTTTCGACATAGACGTCCTTGCCGGCCTGACAGGCCCAGATTGTAACGAGTGCGTGCCAGAAGTTGGGGGTGGCAGTTGTGATGGCGTCAATGTTTTTGTTTTCGAGGAGCTTACGGACATCGATGTAACCATCAACGGTTTCGTTGCGTTTTTTGAAGTCATTGACGCGATTATCGAGGTGGTCTTTGTCGGCGTCACAAAGAGCGACTACGCGGACGCCGGGGAGCTTGCGGAAATAGTTAATGTGGCCACTTCCCTGGCCGCCAACGCCGACTACGGCGATGCGGATGTCATCGTTGGCGCCGCGGACGCGGGAGTAGGGGGTTGCGAGTGTTACAGCGACGCCGGCGGCGAGCGAACTTCTGAGGAAATTGCGACGAGTCATTTTACTCATAATACTTCTCCTTATTTGTAGTGGTTATGGACAATATATTTTTATTTTCCTTCTGAATATTGTCGGTATAGTTCTGCGACCTTGCCCTGGAGCTGGTCGCCTTTGTGGAAATAGAAGCGATACTTAAACGTGAGCGTCTGGCCATTAGGAATAACAATGTTGCCTGTTCTTGCGGGTTTTTTCTCGAAGTCATGGACGCCAAAGGGATTAGCAGCAAAGAGGCCATAGTCCCGGACGTGCCACCAAGTCGGATGCTTTGGATTTTGCGGGTGGTCAAAAATCGCCACACCTACAAGTTCTGCGTCCAGTGGACCGTAATAGTCGCACCATACGGCGCGCTTGCCCCACGCTTCATTATCACGATTGCCTTCGCTGTTAATAATGTGTCCCTTACCAACCTTCCCTTTTAGCTGCATAGTCGGGGCCAATCGGATGGCCATTGAGCCCTCTTTGGTGTCGCCGAAGGTTACGTCGCCATTGGAGGCGTGGATTGTGATTTCAAAGTCTATTATCCGGCCATCAGGCAGATTATAGAATTTGTGGGTGCGGGTGTCTGTGCAGATTGTCTGACCTGTAGCGGCGACCCAATTATTTTGGGATTGGATGACGCCAACGTCGGGGCCGGAGGAGATTTTCAGGAATTTGTCGTGGACGATTTTTCCGCCCTTATCGTCTTCGGTCCAGAAGTCGTGGCCATTGACAGAGCCGTGCGTGAACCACAAGGAGCGATGGTGTTTGTGGTCTCGGTCCTCGTTTTCGACTTCCTTCATTGGCCAGTGGCGTGTAATGTTGACGCCTGTGGGGCCTATGAGGGGATAGAAGTAGGGGCGAGGGACATTTTTGAAGTTGTATTCGGTAAATAGTTTTCCGTTAAGCTCGACAGTTATTTTGTCGGGAAGCTCTGTGACTTTGACGCCAGAGGCGCCGGATTTTTGCTGTGCGGGGACTACGGAGGATTGAGCTAATGCGAGCATTTCATCCCAGCATTTGCGTTGTTCGATTAGTGCTTTTGGGCGGTCCGGTGGATTGGTGCGGGCTTCGAGAAGGACCCAGCCGGTATAGCCCATCTCAACGAACAGGTTTATAAGCTCCTGATAAGGGTAGTCGCTAATATTTAATTCGCGGACGTGGCAAATATCGCCGAAGCGGCCCTTGACGAGATTAAAGTTATATTTTAGCCCCTGGCCTGCGAGGTCCTCTGAGTTGCAGTTCCAGCAGACGGTTACGTTTGGATGGTTGGCGACATCCATAATCTGTTTTATTATGGGTAGCGGCGCGCAAGAGCCGTGGACTTCAAGGCGAATTTGCTGGCCGAGGTCGGCGCCGAACTTGCCCAGCTCGTTGAGTGATTTTCCGATTTGCTCTATTGTTTTTTCAGGCGTCACTTCCTTGGGGAGGTCGTTTGGCTTGACCTTTACGCCTGAGCCGCCCACATCTCTGGAAAGAATGATATATTGTTTTGCGCCTTCAATATCTTTTTTTAGTTTTTCTGGGTCAGGGTGGTGGAAGCAGAAGTTGGTGCCCAGGCCGACGAGTTTGACGGGGCTGTCGTCGAAGCGTTTTTTGACTTCCCGGCGCTGCTGGGCGGAGAGGATGGATTCAACCTTGTGGGCGTGCTCGGTTCGTAATTCTACGCCGAGGACGCCGGCTTTTTCGCAGTTGACGATGAGGGTTGGGAGGTCCCAGTCTCTGCCCCACTGGTAGGTAACGAAGCCGAATTTGGCAGCGGGCTTTTTACCGGAGGCCTGGGCAAAGAGCTTGCTTATAGGGCCTGCGGCGACTGCGGCGGTGGAGAGGCACATTGATTGTTTGAGAAAATCGCGGCGTGAACTAAATGTATTCATTTTTTGTCTCTCTTAAAAAAAACTGGCGTTGTAGCCGAATAGCGGCTTTCGTTATTAGATGTTTTTTTGAGGTCATTCACAATAATACCTTAATCTGGCCTCCTCAATTAAAAAGAGTATTATCTTCAGTTGAGACCCTATCTGTCAAGCAGATTTTGTGGGAAATTGGGGGGTTGGTGATGCCGGTATTTCTAATGGAAGA
>CAZKOQ010000202.1:0-6360 GCA_964554425.1 uncultured Pirellulales bacterium
CTCTTTACTATAAACCACGCCTGTTGATTCCACAGGCCGGGCTTGAGAAATGCCTCCTGCGCTGTCTTGATGCCGCGACGGGTAATTTGTTGTGGGAGGCCCCCTTCTCCGGTTCGCCGAGCTGGAACAGACAATTACCGCCTGTGATATACAAAAATCTGGCAATCTATGCGTTCAGCACCGGCAAGTATGGCCCATACTCCCCAAAGGACGCGAATGAAAACATAGAATGGCTCTTTGAGCACCAGGACAATCCACGTTTTCCCAGAAGTCACAGACCATTGTTGCAGGCATACGATTTGGAAACTGGAAAAGAAGTCTGGACTAAGGACTTTTCCGAGTTTGGCTCCGGCGGCGACGATACCGGCCTATGCCTATTGAACGATACGCTTTACTACTCCTGCTATTTCGGCTATTCGGCAACAAGTAAAAGAGACCTTCCCAGTGCAAAAGGACTTACGGCAGCTATTATACCGGAGACCGGACAGGTTATCTGGTTGACAACTCAGTATTTTGTTCATGGTGGTTGCACGATTTGTGGAGAGAACGAACGTCTATATTTGGGTGGTTATAACAAACTTGAAGGAGGCAATAGTCTCGTATGGTGCATAAATGCAAACAATGGTTCGTTAATCTGGAAATCTGCTCCCGTCCGTGAAGCTATTCACGTAGTAACAATAGGACCAAGATTTCTTTTTGTTCATTCTCAATACAAGAACAGCTTCCTATTAGACAAAAACACGGGTAAAATTCTGACCACTCTAACCGATGGCTATAAGTGCACACGCTTTACTCTATCAGAGCCGTATCTGCTCGGTTCTAATATGGATATATATGACCTGTCTGAAATAAACGGCATTAAACTGCTATCTTCTGGACCGCGCTTAGACCCGAGTGAGTGCGTTGGTGCGGTCGTATCGAACGGCAGAATTTTTTATACCTGCCATGGCGGTGGCTTACAGGCTTGCCAGACGTGCTCATTAGAAACCGCTACAGCATCTTCCCCTTGACAATACCTGCCGGGACACTTACTTTCCGCAGCCGGTAAGAGGAAACAAGGTCACCAGTCGCTACCGGCAAGGTCAATATCGCCGAGCGGCAATTGCTTCATCCTTAATGGATAGAACATACTGATGTTCTTAGCTGGTATCAACATCTTGTTTTTTTCGCTATCGAGCATATAGACAGCGGTATTAAGCTGACCCCAGCCCATACGCCTATACACTGTCTCGAGCTGGCGCTGGCAAAACAAAAGACCTGCATCGAAGTTACGTCTCTGTGCTTCCTCTATCGCAATGGACATCATCATATCTGACAATCCTCTACCACGAAAGGCCGGCAAAACACAGAAACTCTGCACCCCGGCAACGCGAACTTTCAATAAATCAGGGCCTACGACCACAGAACGCTCCACCATTGCAGCGTGCGCCACAATCAAACCTCTTTTATCCCTGCCCAGAACTCGGTATAAAGGTGTGCAATGCCACCAGCTCTGGATTTGGTAGTATTCACGGTCGGCTGGAAAACAAACTACTAAAGTCTTGCGAATAGACTCATCCACATCGGATGAAATGTCTTCCTCGTTAATAATAGAGAACAATATGTCATTATACTTTGTAGTCATTCTGATTCGTTTAGAAGATTATAAGAAAATATCTCAATACTATAAAGACAGTAATCCGCAAGAATAACCCAAGCAAATTTGCGAATGATTTTTTTACACTACCGATGTATTATCAGTTTCGCAAGATGATTATTTCGTAGTAATAACGGCAATTTCGTATTATTATTGTGAGAAACCAAAACTGGTTTGTGCCAACGTAGGAAATGGTTATGCCAATGCCAACATTGCTCATTATGGCTGCGGGTATGGGAGCCAGATATGGCGGACTTAAGCAGATTGAGCCGGTCGGACCAAACGGTGAAATCATAATCGAATACTCGGTGTTTGACGCAATAGCAGCCGGCTTCGAAAAAATCGTTTTTGTGATAAGGCATTATTTTGAAGACGCCTTTAGGGAAAAGATAAGCCATAAACTCAAAGACCACGTGGAAACTGCTTACGCCTATCAGGAGCTGGATTCTTGCCTCGGCGGATTTGAAGCCCCTCCCGGCCGCCAAAAACCCTGGGGCACAGGTCACGCAATCTTGGTGGCCAAGGACCTAATCAGCGGGCCGTTTGCCGTTATCAACGCCGATGATTTTTATGGAGCAAATTCATTCAAAACGATGAAAAGATACCTTGCGGAAACCACAGATGATTATGATAACGAGTATGCAATGGTTGGCTATACACTTAGAAACACGCTCTCAGAATCCGGCCCTGTTGCCCGTGGTATATGCAAATGCGATGAACGAATGTTGTTGGAAAGCGTTACCGAGCGAACCGACGTCAAAAGGCAAGGCACAGGAGCGATATGTCTTGACGACACAGGAAAACCGGTTCCTTTAGCAGGAGATGAGATGGTCTCAATGAACTTTTGGGGATTCAAACTTTCGGTTTTTAATCACCTTCAGCGGCTTTTTAAAGATTTTCTAAACGATTTTGGTCGGGACCTAAAGGCAGAGTTCTACATACCTACCGCCATTGACAACTTAATCAAGGATAGCGACGTTCGCGTTAGAATGCTCCCGGCCAAGGACAAATGGCTTGGCGTTACATACAAGCGGGATATGGTGATAGCACGCAGGTGCATTCGTGAACTGATTGACAGGGGAGTTTATCCGGAAAAACTCTGGTGAAACAATGACTCTAAACATTGAGCTAATATGCAGGCAGTTCAAGACACCAGGTTCGTTTGTCGATGCTCACCCATTCGGCAGCGGCCATATCAACGACACGTATTTAGTTACACACGACGATAATGGAATCCGTGTCCTTACGGTGCTGCAGCGAATCAACCACGAGATATTCAAAGACCCGCCTTCAGTGATGGAAAACATCCTGCGTGTCACCAATCACATACGAGAGAAACTGCAAGCCGAAGGCGCCGACAATATACGGCGACGTGTTCTAACAGTTCTTCAAACACAGTCCGGAAATGCCTATTACCGAGACCACGATGGTAATTTCTGGAGGCAATACGTTTTCATCGAGAAAGGCAAGACCTACGACACTCCCCAGTCACCTGAGCTTGTATATAGAGCAGCCAGGGCATTTGGGCGGTTCCTTAAAATGCTGGAGGATTTGCCCGGACCGCCTCTCAATGTAAGTATTCCTGACTTCCATAACGGGTCTAAACGCCTCCTGACATTCCAGGAAGTGCTGCTTGCCAATCACTACAACCGAGCTAAGAACGCAAAACCAGAAATCGAATTTGTCCTGCAATACGCATACATCCTCGATGAATTGTCGCAGCTTGTCTCGAAAGGGCTGGTCCCAATCCGCACCACTCATAACGATGCAAAAATCAACAACGTTATCTTTGATGCGGATACAGGCGAAGGGCTCTGTATTATTGACCTCGACACCGTTATGCCGGGGGCCATCCTCTATGATTTCGGCGATATGGTTCGAACCTACACTTGTCCTGCCCCGGAAGATGAAAAGGACCTATCAAAAGTGGCGCTCAAAACGGACTTGTTCGAACCGCTCGTGCGAGGATTTTTGGAAGAAACCGCAGAATTTATAACTGCCGCAGAGAGACGGTATTTAATGTTTGGCGGCAAAGCCATAACTCTCGAGCAAGCCGTTCGCTTCCTGACAGACTACCTGCGGGGCGACGTCTATTACAGAACCAGCTACTCCGAACACAATCTCGACCGTTGTAGAACGCAGCTCAAACTGATGCAATCGATTATGCAGCAGGAGGAAATTCTCAGTGCCATTGTCGAACGGAGTTGAATGTGTCATAAAATAATAACTTTGCAAACAAAAACCAAAGGAAAGGAAGCTGATATGCAAACAAACATTGACAGAAGGGAATTGCTGAAACTGGCAGTAGCAGGCGGCACTACATACCTCTGTGGCCGGAGCGTTCTTGCGTTTGGCGGGCAGCCGGCGAAAAGCAAGCTCATAAGCCCCGGATGCAGAAGGTCAAAAGTCAAAGTTGCCAAAATCTACATAGGAATCCCCCAAAGCTTATATCCCAACCCTAATCTTGACCTGCCAAAGGAAGTGCGGTTTTACCAGTCAGAATTTGCGAAACTCAAAGGCCAGTTAGCTGATGTCCAGTTCGTTGTTGACGAGCTTATCACGTCTGTCGAGCAGCTTGCCCGGTTCAAAGACGCGTTGAAAGAAGTTGATGGCATCCTCGCAATTCATCTGACTCTTTCGACAATGCCGATTCTAACCGAGATTCTCCGTCTCGAACGGCCTACAATAGTCTATTCCGCTCCATATTCGGGCCACGAATGGCACGAGCTAAGCGCTATTTACAAGCAGAAACAATTTCGGAACTTTGAATGTATATTTACCAGCGACTACACGCAATTGGCCGCCGCCATACGCCCTTTTCGCGCTATTCATCACCTCAAAGAAGCTAAGATTCTCAATGTCACCACGTATTCGTTTGACGAGTATGCAGGGCAGATAAAAGATAAATTCGGCACAGTTATCAAGCGTATCGAGCTCCAGCGCCTGCTCGATATTTATAATGCCATCAGCAATAGCGATGCAGAGACAGAAGCCGACCTGTGGATTAGAGGAGCTTCAGAGGTTGTAGAACCATCCAGAAAAGAAATAATCAAGTCCTGCAAACTTGCGCTGGCTTTTGAGAAGCTGCTGGATGAAGAAGATGCAACCGTAATGACGGTTGACTGCTACGGCAGTATGTTCGGCCCGCTATGCCAGTCCTACGCTTATCCCTGCATAGGATTTACACGGCTCAACAATATGGGATTGGGCGGCATCTGCCAATCGGACCTGCCCTGCTCTATGACACACATACTGTTCCAGGGATTGGCAGGAAAACCCGGGTTTGTCAGCAATCCCGGCTTTGATTTTTCCAAAAATAGCGCCGTCCTGATTCATTGCCTGGGAACAACGAAGATGGATGGTCCTGATGGGCCGGCTGCTCCATACAAGTTACGCAGCGTTATGGAACGGCAGGCAGGCGCTGTCCCGGAGGTTAAAATGCGCATCGGCCAAAAGGTTACTCAAGCCGTTTTGGATGGAACATCTACATTACTCTATTTCACAGGTGAAATAATTGATACCCCTGAGATAGAAAGGGGCTGCCGGACCAAAATTATAGTAAAGGTGGATGGTGATGCAGAAAAATTATGGAAAAACTGGTCAAACGGGATACACCGCGTTACCTGCTATGGGGACTTGACCAAGGAACTGCAACAGTTCTGTAAGTTCAAACAAATCCAGATGGCAAACGAAGCCGTGTAGATTAGCCCGCTCTCGCTGGACGAGATAATGGACACAATCCAGTGCTTATCTAATCCAAGCCGCTGGTTCGCAATAAAATTTGCTTTAGATATATTCGTTCACATTTCGGCCGGCATCATTAGCCCTTCTATATGCTAAGGGCCTTCGGCCAGAAGCCATTCTTGGGCCAATATCGCCATATCACCAAAATCGACACGTCCGCTGTGGTTTATATCCATTCCAGAACACCAGAGCGGCTGTGAACATACCCGGCCCCAATTGCCGGCAAACTGCGTCCAGTCAAGGAAATTGACCTGCGAATCGTGATTGAAGTCGCAACTGCATATAACTACAAGCAGCGCATCTTCCAGCTCACCCTTCACTTCCTCACCGCACGGGTGCGTAACTATCATATCCCACATATCGGGTTCAGCACCGCTCAAGTTGACCTGGCAGGTGATTGTATTCTCGTCAACAACCACAACATTGGTAGCGTCAATCCTCGTAACGTCGTCGCGGAACACAATCAGTTCGGCGTCAACGTTTATTAACCGTCGGTCACCGCCTGTGGAGTTAGTCTGGAAGAACTCAATTTCTTCTCCTCCTCCGTTCTCAAAGAAGTCGAGGACCATAAAGTAGCTGCCAGCAGCCGGGAAGTTGAAGGTCATCGTGCCGGCGGTTCGGTTCTGCATACAATCAGTCGTCTCCGGGCCGCGTTGGTCGGCGTGTTCCCCGACAAGCTCTCCGTTAATCTTCAAGCTAAATCCATCGTCGCTATTCACGCCGAAATACCGAATACCAGGCGATGGAGCATATATGTATCCGGTGAATCGGACGGCGAAGTTGCACGGGTCGCCTGAGTTGAACGGCGGTGCAAACGCTTCACTGGGCGAGAATACACCCTCGTCGCCGGTCTGGTAGAGATTGATTACTGTATGGACGCCATACACAGGGTCGCCGACACCACGACCGGGGTCGTCCAATAGTAGTGTCGCCGCATTAATGGCATCAAACGCCTGATTATACTGGACGTAAAGGGCATC